>NZ_JBFSSD010000060.1:0-27720 GCF_041466145.1 Vibrio sp. 10N.239.312.D08
CTTGTACGGTGGTGTGAGAGGACGGAGGCCGTGAGGCCTCCTCCTACTCGATTTCTACTTAGCAATCAAGATTGCTCAAATTAGATTTGCTCAACGAAACCCATTAGGTGCTGTTTCACTTCGTCTGAAGCAAAAGCGCTCTCTACAGAGTACTTGTAGATCTCTGCGTAGTCTTCTTGTGTTAGACCGAACGTTTCACATACACGCTTCACTTCGTTAGTCATGGTTGTGTTCGACACAGTGCGGTTGTCTGTGTTGATCGTTACAACGATGCCGTCTTTCTTGAATTCAGCAATTGGGTGGTCGCTGAATTTGTGAATACATTTAGTTTGCACGTTACTTGTTGGGCAAGTTTCAAGCGCAACCTGCTTCTCTTTAACGATGTTGTACGCGTCTTCGTTACCTTGGATGTGGACACCGTGGCCGATACGCTCAGCGTCAAGCAGTGTGACTGCATCGTAAACGTTCTGACCATGCCATTGCTCACCTGCGTGAACCGTCACACGGTAGCCTTGTTCAATAGCGTATTGCGTGTACTCAGGGAATTCAGCGCAGAAGCCCGGCTTTTCACCGCCTGCAATATCAAATGCAACCACGCCTTTACCAAGGTATGGTTTACCAGCGTCGATTACATCTTTGATTGAGTCTTTCGGGAACATACGAAGTACAGACATGATGTAGTTGCCCTTAATGTCGTATTTCTCTTCTGCACGCTTCATGCCTTTAACCGCACTTGCGATGATTGCATCAAGAGACAAGCCCTTGTTTACGTGAAGAATCGGTGCAAAACGAACTTCTAGGTACTTAACGTTTTCTAGTGCTGCGTCTTCGTAAAGCTCAAAAGAGATACGCTCAATCGCTTCTTCCGTTTGCATCACTTGCAGTGGCAGGCTAAAGCAAGCTAGGTACTCATCAAGGTTTTTGCAATCTTCAGGCACTGTTAGAGACTTTACTACCGCTTCACGGTCTTCTGGAAGTTCGATTCCGTACTGTTTCGCCAGATCAATAATGGTGTCTGGACGAACACTTCCGTCTAGGTGGCAGTGCAGATCAATCTTAGGGAGTGCTAGAAAGTTCATGAGTATTCCTTAGGTCTATTATTTTTTGAGTTATTAACTCATAGGTTACATGGGCTTAAATTAACAAGTTTGTGATATGATTTAAAGTGACATAAAGTCATCATTAATCTGAATCTAAGGAATATCATGGTAGATGTTAAAAGCTTACTCAAATGTGATATGAATTTACTGCTGTGTTTACACGTGTTGCTTGAAGAGCGCAGCGTGAGCAAAACGGCAGAGCGATTGTTCCTTAGTCAGTCTGCGGTGAGTAAACAACTCACTAAGCTGCGTTCTTTGTTTGACGACCCTTTGTTTGAACGTGAGTCAAAAGGCCTGTTTCCAACACCGAAAGCCACCTCTTTAGCGCCTAAAATTCATCAAATCCTTCTGCAAGTTGAACAGCTAACCGTGCCGGACATTTTTGAGCCGAAAGACAGCGAACGTACTTTTAATATCGATCTTGTTGAAACCGCTTATACCGCGATTTACCCTAAATTTATGCCTAACGCGCTAGCAGATGCGCCGAACATTACGGTAAACAGCACTACTTGGAGCAGCGAAACCTTTAAGCGCTTACTAAAGCGTGAGGTCGATTTCGGGATTGGAATTTTTGAGCTCGATGAAAGGGCTAGCACCCACATTCAAAATATCCCTGCCGAGCTAAACCACGTCGAGTTGCTGCAAGATTACTCTGTGTGCTTGATGCGAAATGATCACCCAGTACTTCAAGAAGAGTGGAATCTGCAAGCCTTCCTTAAATACCGTCATATTCAGTTGGTGACCGGTGGCGTTGGCGACTGGTTGCTACTGGAAATCTTGCAAGCCAAACAGCTTCAAATTAACAAAGCCGCCAACGTGTCGGACATCACCAGCGCAGTAAAGCTGTGCAAACAAAGCGATTTGCTGATGTGTTATCCGTACAACTCGGTTCGTGACTATATTGAGAGTGGCGAACTGGTGATGAAGCCGATTCCTATTGAGTTGGTTCCCGGTGGTTTGTTTTTGCTTTGGCACCGTTACTTTGATTCTGAACCAAGCCACAAATGGCTTCGCGACCTCATAGTCAATAAGACCCAAGAACCTCAGCTGTAAACCGCGAGCTACGATGATCAAAACGGCGAAATAAGTTTTTTTAAATTTATTTCGTCTTTTTAGAATGAGCATTGTCTTATTACGGGTGCCAAATGCCCGCCAAGAATGAGATATCTAAATGAATCCAATGCCATCGATTCGTTGGTGTTGATTGATTAGTGCTTAATCCTGATGACAGACAGAAGTAAGGCCAACGTGTATACGCTGGCCTTTTTTATGGTTCTTCGCAGATTAGCGCCAAGTTGGATAAGCGACTCGGCTTGTTGTTACGTTATGCTGGAACCTTAAAACAAGAATCTTGATTGCTGTATTTTGGTACGAAGCACAATTTGTCTGCCGACATTTTTAAGCCGTTTTGCATCTGGATATGTGTTACCGCCCAAATCACGCAGCCATGAGGCAAATTGAATAGCGAGCGAGTTTGAGTGAACAACACGCCGTCATCATAGGCTGGTGTAATGTTCGTCGCTTTGCCTTGCCACGCCTTATGAGTGGTTTGCACATCAATATTTGGAACAATCAATGAGAGCATTTCTGGCTCAACGTCTTTTACGACTTTCAAGCAGATACGACACCCATCGTAGTATTGTTCTATCCAGATTTTATGTGGAATAGCGTGATCATCCCAACCCAGTTGTAAGATATGTTCCATGACTTTGTCCTTGGTATCTAAGAAGGAAAGGCAGTGCTCAACACTGCCTGAATTAGCTCAAATATTATTCGTAACTTAAACCATGTCCGAACGGGTAAAGGGTGTCGGCTTGATCATACCCAGGGTAGTCTGAGTCTTGGTTTTGAATGGCTTGGGCACTGTTCGCTAAAGCAAATGGCAGTTTTCCTTGAGGAGCAAAGTTGCCTGAAAGTACTTCCATTAGGTTGCTGTCCGAGACACCAAATGTGGCGATCACGGCACCGGCTTGCTTAAGATTACTTTGATCGTCTAGCACGAAGGGTTGTCTAAAGTTGATGGACAATACCGTTTTGTCAGCGCCCACTTCGTTCATAACGGCTTTAATGTCGCTTAGGCTTGGTTCAATATGCCAAGATGCAGCTGTAGCCATTTCACTGAACGCAAGAATATCGAGTTCATCTGGGTTCGCGCCACCAAAGATAAGATCAGGATCTGAGCCTTCGTTAGATACGCGAACACGAATAACCGCATAGTCCGTATCGGCTGGTACTGGTGGACGCGTTTCTCCCGCTTCGTAATCTCCGGAAGTCACGGTAAAGTTGTACTTGTCGTCTCCTGCAATGTTTTCGTCCATTCCCATGACATACAGAGCAACAGGATTTTGTGCGGTTGATTCAGCTAGAGGTAAAGTCTTATTGGTATTTTGAAGTAAGACGACAGACTTTTTCTGTGCGTAATCAGCGCGTTCTTGGTACTTCTCGTTGCCTAAAATCTCTTGGGCTTTTTTCTCATCAACGTAAGTGTTTTCGAAAAGGCCAAGCTTGAATTGTTCTTCAAGTAAGCGTGTGACTGATAGGTCGACACGCTCTTCGGTAAGCAGATCTTTTTCCACGAGTTTCACGATGACTTCTTTATCATGGAAACCTGAAAGAACATCGACTCCAGCTTCGACCGCCATGGCAACCTGCTCATCAATCGTTTTGTGTTCCACACCCCATGCACGATCGCCAATAATGCCGGTATCTGAGTTCACGTTACCTGTGTAGCCCAATTCGTCTCTGAGAAGGTCGGTAACAATGCCTTTTGAGAAGGACATACCAACATCGTTTGGCATCCACTTTTGATCTACAGGGATGCCGTAGTAAGGCATGATTGAAGAAGCGCCAGCCTCAATCGCAGCAATAAACGGTTTTAGGTGGTAATCAAAATTGTTCTTTGGATAGACTTGGTTTTTACCGAAGTCATAATGTGGGTCACCACCGTTTTCTTGTGGACCGCCACCAGGGAAGTGTTTGATGGTTAGCGCGATACTGTCTTCGTTGACCTCACCGCCATCCTGCAACCCTTTGATAAGTGAGCGCATAATGTCAGACGCTAAATCTGCATCTTCGGTAAAGGTTTCGTGTACTCGGTACCAACGAGGTTCTGTCGCCAAATCCATCATGTATCCGTACATACTGCGTAGGCCAATTGAAGACCATTCTTCATTCATGATACCTGCAAATTCAGTGATTAAATCCATGTCGCGAGTGGCTGCTAAACCTGCCTCTTTAGGCCAAGCAGAAAAGGCACCTGAAGAAACGTTGATCCCTGCTTTAGCTGATGGATCTATGTGGTTACGAGCATTGGATTTGAATAGAGCGGGGATACCCATTCGCGTCTGTTCACGCAGTTCTTGAACACTATTCATGAACTGGGCAGCTTCTGTTGGGGTTATCTGACAACCTGAACGGCCTGAATCGCAATCAGGCGCATTGGTAGGTGTTTCAACTACGCTGTTACGGAAGATAAAGCGCGTCATTTGGGCATCGCCAATCATGTCTTGCCCTTTACTACTAACGAGCCCACCTTTGGACGAGTTTAAGGTGTCAATGAGCATCATGCCGGCTTTCTCATCTAGCGTCATGCGGCTAACCAAGTCTGCTGCTCGCTCTTCTGGAGATAATCGCCAGTCTTCAAAAGGCTCCAGTGTTCCATTACCGTTAGAATCTCGGAATTGGTAGCCCTCAACGTTCAATACATCATGAACACGAGAGTGAACTTGGGGTTGCTGGAAGTTATTGTCGCTATCAGATGAGTTACATCCTGCAAGAAGCAACGCGATTGCTATAGGTGTCAGGGTAAGACGCTTCATGGTCACGATCCTATTGTTAGTATAATAATAAGTACATGACCAATTTTAATAATTAATGGACTATTGGTTAACCAAAATAGGTCAAACTAAAGATTTGGATCACCATATAAATTTAATTGGTGATTTAATTCAATTTAGTATTGGAAATATATTGACGAAGTTTAAATAACGTAAACTTAACTAGATTTAATTTTTTGATATCCAATTAATCCCCCATTTAATTAGTGATGTATTACTTCCATATTTTAAATTTAGAATAAAAAATATATTGCCTATTTTATAGTTAACAATCTGCGTTGATGTAAACGATAGATAGTGACCATGTTGGTGACAATAAAGGTGATTTCGACAAAGGACCCGCCAATCGAACCAATCCAAATGTTATGGCTAGCCCAACAGAAAGAATTGAATAAGATCAAGGACCTCAATGCGATGCCTTGTCTTGAAAAGAGTGCCCATGTCGCAACGGATGAACCAACAACCGTAATAAATTCAAAGAAATGATTCATGTTGGGTAAAGTCATGCACCACATCAAGCCAATAAAGAACCACATCACTTTGCGCGATTGAGTTTTTATCGATACATAGCTGCGAATAGCATTAATAATGACACCTATAGCCGCCACTATGGCGCCCATTAATATGAAATGGATACTCATTACAAAACAAAAGATCATCATCTGGTAGCGAAAACGCATATCATCTTTTTGCCAAAAGGCCATTACACCGATACAAAAAGCCAGGCCGCCAACTCCTTGTGTTATCCAGTTTTCCATATTTAGCCTTTATTTTTAAGATGCTATCGAGCACGATTAAATATTAACTTTGAAAGAATAATGCTCAACCATAAAATAACCCTCCAAAAGGAGGGCTAGATATAACGTCAAAATGCTATTGCATTAGGTTTAATTGACTAACTGAACGGCTTCACGAGTTAAATGAGCCAGCTCTTCCCAATTGCCTTCTTCAATCAGCTTCTTATCCACCATCCAAGTACCGCCACATGCGAGCACGCGAGGTATCGCTAGGTAGTCTTTAATGTTGTTTGGGTTAATGCCACCTGTCGGCATGATCTCAATATCCGTGTAAGGCGCAAGAAGTGACTTAACCATGTTGATGCCACCTGATGCTTCAGCTGGGAAGAACTTCAATGTGGTTAAGCCCATTTCTAGAGCGGCTTCTACTGTGCTCGGGTTGTTGACCCCAGGAATGATATCAATACCAATCTCTTGGCAGGCTCTTACCGTGTTTGGATTAAATCCAGGAGAGACGACGAACGTTGCGCCTGCTTCTTTAGCCGCAATAGCTTGCTCACGATTGAGCACAGTGCCTGCGCCGATCAACATATCTGGTTGTGATTCACGAAGTAGACGAATAGCTTCAACTGCAGCTTCCGAACGGAATGTAATTTCTGCTGCAGGTAAACCATTTTCAGCTAACACTTTACCCAGAGGGATGATGTCTTCAGCGTTGTCGATAGCGATCACAGGGATAACTTTCAGTGTTTTCAGTTGTTGTTTGATGTTAGACATTGGTATTCCTTAAATGGCTGTGATGGCCGCTTGAGTGAGTTCTTTTGCAATAATGGCACCACGATGTTGGATAACGACGCCTGCCATGGTATTGCCGCGCTGGCATGACTTTGTTAAGTCTTCGCCCGCAAGGTAAGCCGATAAAAATCCGCCATTGAATGAGTCTCCTGCCGAGGTCGTATCAACGACATGATCAACAGGCAGGGTTGGCACCGCTAGTGGAGCCGAAGCGGCACCAGAATCTGGGTGTATGTTACTTTGAATGGTGGCATCTTGAATGAGACAGCCATCTGCACCCAGTTTGACGATGCATCGCTTAACACCCAGCGTCGTTAGACGTTCGATAGTTTGTTCTGGAGAGCTATCGCCCCAAATTAATTGTTCATCATCGAATGTGACCAACGCTAAATCCGTCAATGTATACATGGCCTGGTAGCTGTTTTTGACGGTTTGGTTTTCGTCTTGTGGCCAAAGTGCAGGGCGGAAGTTACTGTCGAAGGCAATCTCAACACCTTGTGCCTTCAACGCAACCAAGATGTTCAATAGCTCGATACGATCTTGTTCAGGCAGAATCGCTAATGTGATGCCGCTGAGAAAGACCATATCGACATTGCGCAGTGCCTGCTTTATCTGATTGAAATCTGGGTGCTGTAGCAGGTAGCGTGCAGCCGACTGGTTTCTCCAGTACAGAAAGGTACGTTCACCTGCGTCATCAAGCTGAATTAGGTATAGACCCGGAGTACGTTGGCTGTCTTGTAGAACAAGGTCCGTCGACACCCCCTCTTGTTGCCAGCGTTCTAACATTCCCTTGCTAATCGGGTCTGCGCCCAAAGCCGTGACGTAGGACACTTTTATGTCATCTTGATTGAGGTTGGCCTCGCAGCCGCGGCTTAGATAGACCGCAGCATTGAGTGTGTCCCCGCCAAACGTTTGATGCATTGAGCCGAACGGTTTGCCGTTAAGCTCGATCATGCACTCACCAATAATGGCGATATGTTTCATGGGTTACGCCCTCTCTTCGAAGTAGCGTTTTGCGTTTCCAAAGCAGATCTCTTCGACCATAGGGCCAAGCAGTGACATGTCGTTTGGCACCTCGCCGTTTTCAGCCCAACGACCAAGCATGTCACACAGAATTCGGCGGAAGTATTCGTGGCGTGTGTACGACAAGAAGCTGCGGGAGTCAGTCAGCATGCCGACAAACTGGCTAAGTAGACCAAGCTGAGATAGCTGCTCCATTTGGCGTTGCATGCCGTCTTTCTGATCGTTGAACCACCAACCAGAACCAAACTGAACTTTGCCCGCGATGCCGCCACCTTGGAAGTTACCAATCATGGTGGCCATCATCTCGTTATCGCGAGGGTTTAAGCAGTAAAGGATGGTGCGAGGCAGCTCGTTGCTTTGATCCATCTCGTCTAATAGGTGAGCCAATTCGAAGGCAAACGTCTTGTCGCTGATCGAATCAAATCCTGCATCTGCGCCTAACAGTTGGAACATACGCGTGTTGTTATTGCGCTGAGCACCAATGTGAAGCTGCATTACCCAACCCATTGCGGCGTAGCGCTTGCCTAACCACACTTGAACCGCTGTTGAAAACTGCGCACATTCTAGATCGGTGAGTGTTTCGCCATTGAGGCGTCGAGTTAGCAGGGCATCCAAATCTGATTCAGATGGAATAGGTGCGTAGCGAACCACTTCAATACCGTGGTCCGCTGCACGACAGCCATGGGCATTAAAGTGGACTAAACGCTTGTCTAGCGCACTCAACAGATCATCAAATCGACGGATCTCGATATCGGCTACTTGACCAAGTTGGCGCAGGTAATCGACAAAGGTGTCGAGTTCGATTTTGAAGGCTTTATCTGGGCGCCAGCTTGGTAACACTTGTACATCAAATGAATTGTCTTGAGCGATCGCCTTATGGTGTTCAAGAGAATCAATTGGATCGTCTGTCGTACCAGCCATCACCACATTCATCTGCTTCATGATGCCGCGAGCACTAAATTCTGGTGTCGCTAATAGCTCGTTGCCTTCGTGCCAAATTTGGTCTGCGGTTTCTGGACCAAAGAGAGTGCCAGTAATACCAAATGGGCGGCGTAGTTCTAAATGAGTCCAATGGTAAAGTGGGTTGCCCAAGGTTTGAGGGACGGTTCTAGCCCAGGCCATGAACTTATCATAATCGCTTGCGCCTCCAGTAATCAGACGCTCATCAATCCCTGCTGAACGCATACCACGCCACTTGTAGTGGTCACCTTCAAGCCAAATCTTAGACATGTTTTCGAACTGACGATCTTGAGCCACTTCTGCCGGGTTTAGATGGCAGTGATAGTCATAAATCGGCTGGTGGCTTGCGTGTTCATGGTACAAACGACGTGCAGTCTCATTCGACAGTAAAAAGTCTTCACATAAGAAATTCTTCATTGTTTGTACTCCTTATAACGCAGCCACGGTCGCAACGGCACCGTGTTCAATTAATGATTGGTACGCTGAACTTACCGCATCAATGACCTGCGGGTCTTGGCCTAGCTCGGCAGGGAAAATCGCTTCAACCGCAAGTAATGCTGGAACCACAGAAACATTGAGTCCATGCTGGTCGCAGATCTGGCGAAGTGTGTCTGCCATTGGATCGCGGACATCAATCTCATTGCCTTGCTCATCAACGCCAGATACATAGCGCATCCAGCCAGCGATGGCGGTTGCAAGCCACGAGAAATCTGAGCCTTGATCTAAATGGAATCGTAAGCTGCCACCCATACGTTGAGGGATCTTCTGGCTGCCATCCATCGCAATCTGCCACGTCTTGTGCTTCAAGCTTGGGTTAGTGAAGCGGTTGATCAGCAAGGTTGCGTAACCTTCTAAATCAGTCCCTTCAGGCATCGTTAACGAAGGTGCCTGTGATTTCATCATCATGTCAAAAGCGGCTTTTCGGTAGCCAGCATCCGTCATAGTGTCGGAAATATGGTCGTAGCCACCAAGGTATCCAAGGTAAGCAAGGAAAGAGTGACTGCCATTGAGCATACGCAGTTTCATCTCTTCGTAAGGCACCACATCTTCTACGAACTCTGCGCCAGCGACATTCCAATCTGGACGACCTGCCACAAAGTTATCTTCAATCACCCATTGGCGGAAGGGTTCACAGGCGATGCCACATGGGTCTTCACAACCAAGCAGTTCTGCAATTTCTGTCAGTGTTTCTTCTGTTGCTGCGGGTACGATACGGTCAACCATGGTGCATGGGAAGGTGACATTGGTTTCAATCCAATCACGTAATTCTGGGTCAAGCAGTTGAGCAAACTCAATGATCGCTGCTTTTGCTACATGACCGTTCTCTTGCACGTTATCGCAAGACATGACCGTGAATGGTGTTAAGCCACGTTCACGTCGAATTTTGAGCGCTTGCACAATGTAACCTAATGCTGATTTAGGTTCGCTTGGGTTAGCTAGGTCAGCGATGACTAATGGGTTATTTTTGTCGAGTTTTCCTGTCGCTGGGTCTGCGCAGTAGCCTTTCTCTGTGATGGTCATAGAAACGATAGCCACTTGAGGTTCGGCCATTTTTTCTAATACGGTTTCGATGCCGTCTAGGCTTGGGTGAAGAGATTCGGCCACTGAGCCGATCACTTTAACGTCTGTGGATTCAGCGTCTTTTTCAGCAACCGTGTAAAGGTGATCTTGCGTGCGAAGTGATTCAATTAAGTCTTCGCCTCCGAATAGGTTAATTTCGCAAATACCCCAATCAGTGCTGGTCTTGCTGAGCATTTCATTGGTGAACAACGCTTGATGCGCTCGGTGAAATGCACCGAAGCCAAGGTGCACGATACGGCTTTGGAGTGCTGAACGGTCGTAGTCAGGTCGTAGTACAGTGTTTGGCAGCGTAGAGTTAGCAACAGTCTTCATTATTCAGTTCCTTTTCCCGCCAGCGAACCAGCGGGATTTTATTATTTGATAAAGCGTTTGAGTGTTTAGCAGTCTTAGAATCTATCTGTGACCAAATTACGAACCGTAGCCCAGTACCAATTCAGGTAGGAACAAGCTCAGCTCAGGGATAAAAGTAACGGCCATTAGGGCTGCAATAAGTGCGGCATAGAATGGCAATAAAGGCTTGATGACTTTGTCGATGGCAATGTTGGCAACCGAACAACCGATGAACAGAGCACTACCTACTGGCGGTGTACAGATACCGATAGCAAGGTTGAAGGTCATCATGATGCCGAAGTGCACAGGGTCGATGCCTAGGTCTAGCGCGATTGGTAAGAAGATTGGTGTGAAGATAAGAACCGCAGGGGTCATATCCATAAAGATGCCAACAATCAACAGAATCACGTTGATAATCAGTAGGATCATTAGTGGGTCTTCGGAAACCGCGAGTAGAGCATCGGCAATCATGTAAGGTACATCGGCGTTCGCCATTGCCCAAGACATGCCCATTGATGCGCCAACCAGTAATAGAACGATAGATGTTGTTACTGCAGACTCAAGGATGATCTTTGGAATATCACCCCATTTCACTTCGCGGTAGACAAGCACAGCTAAAACAAACGTGTATACCACAGCAATTGCGGAAGCCTCAGTCGCAGTAAAGATACCGCCAATGATGCCGCCCATGATGATGCCGATCAGTGCTAAAGAAGGTGCTGCTTTTAGGAAGGTATTCCATACCATTGATGTGGAAGGACGAGCTGCGACTGGGTAGCCACGACGTTTCGCGATTATACCTGCCACCATCATGATGCTCAGCCCCATCAATAGGCCTGGGATGTAGCCTGCTAAGAACAATGCTGCAATAGAGGTACCACCAGAAACTAATGAGAACACGATCAGCGTGTTGCTGGGTGGGATAAGCAAGCCCGCAGGACATGACGTAATATTTACCGCAGCCGAGTAGTTTTCGTCATATCCATCTTTCTTTTGCAGAGGAGACATAGTGCCACCAACTGCAGCAGCCGATGCAACCGCTGAGCCTGAGATAGACCCAAACATCATGTTTGCCATCACGTTTACGTGGGCGAGTGAACCTGGTAGACGACCACCCAACACTTTCGCGAAGTTGATCAAACGCAGCGCGATGCCGCCTTGGTTCATGATGTTGCCCGCCAAAATGAAGAACGGAATTGCTAATAGTGCAAAGTTATCAAGGCCTGCCGCCATACGTTGAGCAACTACAGCAATTGCAGGCTCAAGCGGTAAGCTCATTAAGATGGTTGCTAGTGACGATAAACCAATCGCAAAAGAGACCGGTACACCGATTGTAAGCAGTACAGCGAAACTACCGAATAATGTCAGTATTACTTGCCATTCCATTGTGAAATCCTTCTATCAATCAAGTTGTGAGTCGGTGATCAAATCGTCACCTGACATTAATTGTTTAACGCGTTCGTAGGTAAATACGACTGAGTAAAAAATCATCAAAGCGCCACTAACCGGTAAGCAGAAGTAGATGTAGCCCATTTCTAAACCTAGAGCGGGAGTCAGTTGTCCCATCGCAAGTGTTTTAGCTGCAAGTTGGCTGCCACCGTGTACCAGAACGATATAAGAGAAAGAAGCGATGGCTATTTGGATAATGATTTCGTTGATTAATTTACGTTTGCCAGTCAGCTTCATCGTAAGTAGGTCGATGGCAAGGTGGCGTTTCAGACCTGTTGTGTAAGCAGCACCAATCAGGGCTACCCACATAAAGAGGTAACGAGCGAGCTCGTCGGTAACAGTACTTGGTTTGCCAATAACATAGCGGGATAGAACCTGCCATATCACGCATAGCACCAAGAAAGACGATAGAGACACTGTAAAGGTGGCCAACCCTCTATTTATGTAACTGACCAATTTATTCATGTTTATTTCCTTTCAACAAAATTGCGTATCTCATAACAATTGGTTTACCAATGTAAGAAATTGTTTCTATGTAGGGATGGGATGTTCAAAAATCTGGCTGAATCATAAGCTATTCATTTTTTGGTTGGCGTGAGCAACTTCACAAATGATTTTGGTTGACCAATTTATGGGTTTTTATTGTGACTTTGGTCAATCAATTTTAATTTCAGCTTTGACGGTTCCTTTTTTGAGCCCCAATATGAGCCCATAACAAAAAACACCCTACATTTTGGATAACCAATCCACGGAGAATAAGAATGATGATGACGCGTAAAACTTTGATTAGTGCGGTTGTCGGTGCTGCTTTGACTTTTGGAGCAACAGCTTCTGCTTATGCAGCGACAACATTGAAACTGAGCCATAACCACCCTCGTGACCATGCAGTACATGAAGCGATGACGTTTATGGCGAAAGAAGTACGTGAATTGACTGATGGTGAGGTGCGTATTCGTATTTACCCTGATGCTCAATTGGGTACACAGCGTGAATCTATGGAGCTGATGCAGAACGGCGCTTTAGATATGGTGAAAAGTAATGCTGCTGAGCTAGAAGCTTTTTCTCCTGCTTATTCATCATTCAACATGCCTTACTTATTCCGCGATCAAGCGCACTACTACAGTGTGACTGATGGTGAAGTAGGCCGTGACATTCTTAACTCTTCTCGTGATAGCGGCTTTATTGGTGTGACTTACTACGACGCTGGTGCGCGTAGCTTCTATACCAATAAGCCAATTAACACACCAGAAGATCTGAAAGGTTTGAAAGTTCGTGTTCAACCAAGCCCATCAGCAATTGCGATGGTGAAAGCGTTAGGCGGTAACCCAACGCCACTAGCTTACGGTGAGTTGTACACAGCACTGCAGCAAGGTGTCGTAGATGCGGCTGAAAATAACATTCCTTCTTTCAGCTTGAGCCGTCACAGTGAAGTGTCTAAATACTTCAGCTTAGATGAGCACACGATGGTTCCGGATGTGTTGGTTATCTCAACCAAAGCATACGATAAACTGACTGCAGAACAACAAGATGCGCTAATGAAGGCGGCAAGTGATTCATCTGAATTGATGAAAAAATTGTGGGCTGAATCGGAAGCAAAAGAGCGTGCTAAAGCCGAGAAAATGGGCGTTACTTTTGTGGAACCAGACAAGGCTGCGTTCGCACTAGCGGTTCAACCTATGTACGACGCGCTAGATAAAGCGGACCCAGAATTGAGCGCATTGATTGACCGTATTCAGGCTGTTGAATAACGAGCAAATATAGAAAAAAGAGTAATACAAAAACAAGGTGTTACTGCATTTTAAGATATAGAGGTTGACCAATTATATTTGGTCATTATGATGGCGAGAGAAATACAATGGAAAGAAGTGACAATATCATCATGATGCCTTTCGAGCCGAAAAGACCTTATCAGGAGATAGGGTTAGTACTAAGAAAAGAACTGATTGAAGGCCTGTATAAGGTCGGAGATAGGTTACCTCCAGAACGCGATATTGCTGATCGTCTAGATGTAAGCCGCACTGTAGTGCGTGAAGCGATCATCATGCTAGAGCTTGAAAACTTAGTTGAGGTAAAAAAAGGGTCAGGTGTTTATGTCCTGAACATTCCAACTCATTCTCGCGAGAATGTGGTCAGCGATGACGCTGGTCCATTCGAGATGCTGCAGGCCCGCCAATTACTGGAAAGTAATATCGCGGAGTTTGCGGCAACTCAGGTCACTCCGGGCGACATCATTAAGATGCGCTCTGCACTCGAACTCGAGCGCGAAGAGCTTGCAAGCGGCACTACCGATTGCAGCGGAGATGAAAGATTTCACATGTGTATTGCAGAGGCAACTCAAAACTCTGTGCTGGTAGATATGTTGAAACAATCCTGGGATCGACGCGAAAAGAGTCCAATGTGGAATAAACTCCACTCTCACATCAGTGGTCAAGATTACCGTGAAGAATGGTTAGATGATCACGCTCGTATCCTCGCCGCCTTACAGCGCAAAGACCCTGTCGCTGCTAAGAACGCAATGTGGCAACACCTTGAGAATGTTAAACAGCGTTTGTTAGCGCTGTCAGACATTGATGACCCAAACTTTGATGGTTACTTATTTAGTTCTAACCCAGTGGTGCTGCTGAGCACCGAAAGTTAGTTCTGAAAGCTAACGTTGAATTCAGCTTCAAGACTCTTTCTGGAAGCTGATTCATTCACTAGGTTGTAAATAAGTCATCGTCTTTAGACCGGCGTAGACCGGTGCTATCTCGGGCAGTAATTGTCATTGCTGCCATTAAGAAGTCGTTATTGCATTTAGCTTGATTAATTCGAGCCGGCTAAGTGCGTCTTAAAGAAAGGTAAGTCTCATGGAACAAACGTGGCGTTGGTACGGCCCTAATGATCAAGTTTCGCTAGACGATATTCGTCAAGCGGGCGCAACTGGTATTGTGAATGCACTGCACCATATTCCAAATGGTGAAGTTTGGACAAAAGAAGAAATCCTTAAGCGTAAAGCCATTATCGAAGAGAAAGGTTTAACGTGGTCGGTTGTAGAAAGCGTGCCTGTGCACGAAGAGATCAAAACTCAAACTGGCAACTACCAGCAGTGGATTGATAACTATAAGCAAACTCTGTCTAACCTTGCTGAGTGTGGCATCGATACGGTTTGTTATAACTTCATGCCCGTGTTGGACTGGACACGTACTGACTTAGAATTTGAAATGCCTGATGGCTCTCGCGCACTGCGTTTTGACCAAATCGCATTTGCGGCATTTGAGCTGCATATCTTGAAGCGCCCGGGTGCAGAATCGGACTATTCAGAGTCAGAGCAAGCGCAAGCGTTGGATTACTTCAACAACATGACGCCAGAGCAAATTCAGCAACTGACTAATAACATCATCGCTGGCCTGCCAGGCGCTGAAGAAGGTTACACACTAGAAGCGTTTCAAGCACAGCTGGATCGCTATGCGGGAATCGACAAAGACAAGCTACGTGAGCACATGTCTTACTTCCTCGCTGAGCTGATGCCAGTCTGTGATGCGAATGGTTTGAAGATGGCGGTTCACCCAGACGATCCACCGCGTCCAATTCTAGGCTTGCCTCGTATCGTTTCTACGATCGAAGACATCGATTGGTTGACCGAACATGTGCCGAGCAAAATGAATGGTTTGACGATGTGTACCGGGTCATACGGTGTGCGTGGCGACAATGATCTGGTTAACATGATCAAAAAGCACGGTGACCGAATTTACTTTACGCACCTGCGTTCAACTAAGCGTGAAGAGAGCAACCCAATGACATTCCACGAAGCAGCCCACCTAGATGGTGATGTGGACATGTACAACGTTGTGATGGCTATTTTGGATGAAGAAAATCGTCGTGCAGAAGTGGGCGATCACCGCTTAATTCCAATGCGTCCGGATCACGGTCATCAAATGCTGGATGACCTTAAGAAAACCACTAACCCAGGTTATTCGGCGATTGGTCGATTGAAAGGCTTAGCTGAAGTTCGTGGTTTAGAGATGGCATTGAAACGCGCTTTCTATACCAAGTAACGACGGCATCTAGCTTTAAAATACTTTTAAAAACCAGAACTCATGTTCTGGTTTTTTGTATCTGAGCTCAGTAAAACTTCAGAGTTTGGATAACAACAATCACGCCCCTAACTTGGTAAAGGCCAACGGGGTTTGTCCGGTTTGCTGTTTGAAAAAGGCGATAAACGCACTGTTAGATGAGAACTCTAGCAAATGTGCCACATCACCGACTTGTCGGTTTTCTGAGAGCAGTTCAATCGCTTTAAACAAGCGCCATTGCTGTCGCCACTCTTGGTAAGTCATGCCTGTTTCGGCTTTGAATAATCGAGTAATCGTTTTGGTGCTTGCGCCAACCGAGTTCGCTAATGTCGAGAGGGCTGGGGCAAGAAAGGAAGCGGTTCGGACTTGTTTGCAAAAGCTTTTAAAGCGGCGATCTGTCGGTAGTGGCAAGATAAACGAGTGTTGGTTAGCACTGTAAAACTCTTCCCAGAATAGGTTGGCGGTATTGGTGGTTTGCTCGCGGGCAACGTCCCAGTCCCAGAAAGCCATCTTATTGATCAGGGCTTTTAAAAGCTCATTCACTTCCACAATTTCAATCGCTTCTGGGCAGGTGTAAATACTGCTATCAAAATAGAGCGACCGATAAGCAACCACATTGGTCATCTGCGCGCGATGTTTGGTATAAGGCGGGATCCACACGGCTTTAGTCGGCGGCAAAATGCAAATGGCGTTTTCTAAGGTCAAGGTGATGCAACCCTGCGGAGCATACAGCAACTGTCCTTTTACGTGGTGATGTATTCCTGAGTCATGCTGACCTAGCTCTGCCGCAATCCCTATTACGGGCGCAGGTAAGCTGTCTGCATCAAACTCAATGGTTTCGCTGATTAATGCCATTTGTCCCAATCTTGTTGTTTTTGGTTTTAATGTTGTTAACGAGCCAAGGTTAGTTTCCCCTAGACTCCTCGTCAAGTTCACTGGTCTTGGAAAAATGATGAAAACAAAACCTTCTTTATGGCAAATGGTGCTATTGCTGATGTTCCCTCAAATCGCAGAAACCATCTATAGCCCGACTCTGGATTCAATATCGAAATCCTTTGATGTCAGTTACACACAAGCTGCTCAAACCCTATCGATTTACTTCTCTGCATTTGCGGTGGGTGTGGTGGTATGGGGCGTGTTAGCTGACAAGTGGGGGCGCCGACCAACCATGTTATTGGGCATGGGGTTATTCGCTTGTTCAGCACTCATTGCTATGCAAACCAATAGCTTTGTTTGGTTGATGATAGCCCGAGCCATGGGCGCTTTCGGGCTTGCGGTTGGCTCGGTTGTGACACAAACCATGTTGCGAGATGCCTTTAGCGGCGCTGAACTGGCCAAGGTGTTTGGTTACATGGGGATGGGGCTGTCGATTAGCCCAATCATCGGGCTGCTTCTTGGCGGTCAATTAAGCCAAGCGGGCGGGCATCAATATGTGTTTATTGCCCTGTTTATTATGGTGTTAGTGCTGTTGGCACATAGCCTATGGTCATTGCCTGAAACGCAACAATCTAAGCAGCCATTGCAGTTAAAGTCACTCAGTATTCACATGGTCAAAGATAGCGATATATGGATGTCTGCGTTGCTGGTCGCGTCGTTCAATATTGCACTGTTTTCCTATTATCAATTGGGTTCATTTGCCTTCATTCAACTTGGATTTAGCGTTGAGCAGTTTGGCTACAGCGGCATTGTGCTTGGGTTCGGGACTCTGTTGGGAAGCTTGGTGAACAAGACATTGTTGAAGAGACAAGTGTCTTCAATGTCTCTGATTGGTATCGCAGCAGGGCTTCAAACATTAGGTGCGGTGGGTGTGTATTTTTCACAACACACGATCTGGTTCTTGCTTCCAATGATGTTGGTGGTTATGGCGTTTGGCATTGCGATTCCCAATGTATTGAGCCGAGCGTTGGTACGTTACCAATCTCAAGCAGGAAGTGCAGGCGCACTGTTTGGTTTGATCTATTACACCTTGATCGGCTCAGGGCTCGCTTTAGCGGGAATGCTCCAAGATCTAGGTGTAGTGTTGGTACTTTGTGGCGCGTTATCTGTTCTGGTGACGAAACGCTAAGTCTCTCATCTGTATTGATAAATTCCGTGTCCTGTTTGGCGCGGAATTTATCATTTCTTGGTTTGTAAATTTGGATATTGACAGGGGTAGAGTGATCGTTCTACTCTGTAAGTAGAACAATCATTCTACCCTTTGTCGGGTATTGAGAGAGCACTATGTTGAGAGAACAGATTGCAGCAAGCCTTGAAGTAGCGTTCAGCCAACAAGGTTTCGCTGAGCCGAGCGTTGCACAGCTGAAAACAGCGTGCGATGTAAGCCTAAGAACCTTGTATAAACACTTCCCTTCAAAAGAAGCGATGATCGTTGGTGCCTTGGAGTATCGACACCAACGTTACCTAGATTTCTTGTTGGAAACGTCGCCTGAAAAGGGGCTCGAATCGGTTACTCATATCTTCAACAAGCTCCAACAATGGTTAGAAGAATATGCGCCGCACGGGTGTATGTCGATGAATGCGATGGCCGCGTTTCCCGATAATGAGCTTATCAGCCAAGCGGTTACACAGCATAAAGAACAAGTTCGTTTGCTAATAGGCAAGCAGAGCCTGCGAGAGGATCTCGCGACACCGCTGTTTTTACTTCATGAAGGCGTATCAAGCGCGTGGCCAGTCTTAGGCGAAGAAGCAGTGGCATCGGCACAGAATATGGTGACAAAATTACTCAAGGAAACAGTATGAATTTCGAGATACCAAAAACAATGAAAGGTGCAGAGATGCTAGGTCACGGCGGAGCAGAAATGCTGGGCTACCGCGAAGATATCGCTGTTCCTCAAATTGAACCTAATGAAGTGCTGATCAAAGTCATGGCAGCAGGTGTTAATAATACAGATATCAACACACGAATCGGTTGGTACTCAAAAAGTGACGATTCAGACGATGCCAGTTGGTCGGGTGAAGCGTTGAAATTTCCTCGAATCCAAGGTGCTGACGTGTGTGGTTTTATCGTAGTCGTTGGTAACGAAGTTTCGGCTGACCGTATTGGTGAGCGTGTTCTGATTGAGCCTTGTTTGACCGAGGTTTATGGACAAGATCTACCACAACCATGGTATTTCGGTTCTGAGTGCGATGGTGGTTTCGCTGAATACACCAAAGTAGCAGCTAAGCATGCTTACGCGGTGAACAGTTCTATGTCGGATGTTGAGCTAGCGTCTTTCCCATGTTCTTACTCGACCGCAGAAAACATGCTGACTCGCTCGAATGTGGCTGAGGGTGATCGCGTGCTTATCTCAGGTGCATCGGGCGGTGTGGGCTCTGCGGCTATTCAACTAGCAAAAGCTCGTGGCGCGTATGTTATTGCCATCACTAGCCCAAGCAAGAACCAACAGTTACTTGAACTTGGCGCAGATGAAGTGATTGCCCGTGATGCAGATTTGGTTAACGCGCTAGGCGAAAGCAGCGTGAATGTGGTTATCGATTTAGTCGCCGGTGATAAGTGGCCGGAATTCCTTGAAGTGCTGAAACCACATGGTCGCTATGCTGTGTCTGGTGCGATTGGTGGTGCAATGGTTGAGCTTGATGTGCGAACTTTGTATCTCAAAGACCTCAGCTTTTTTGGTTGCACGGTTTTAGAACCGCAAGTATTCCAAAACTTGGTTAATCGTATCGAGAAACAGCAGATTGGCGCCATCGTTGCAGAGTCTTATCCGCTAGCCGATATCCATAAAGCGCAAGATGAGTTCTTAAAGAAAAAGCATGTTGGTAAGATCGTGTTGGAAGTGGCAGAACGCTAGTTTTAGTCAGCTTCACGGTTTAGATTGATGGAAGAGTGAGCAAGCTTTATTTGCTCGCTCTTTTTGTTCCTGGTGAATACCGAGGAGCTGAGCAAATTGTTGGGTAACAGATCCTATACAGCTGAAAGGTTAATGATTCATTTATCACTGTATGGTTTATGAGTTGCCTGTGCGATAATCACCGCCGTTATATATCCCGAACTGTTTGATAATCATCTAGGAGCCGTATTGATGTTTAAAAGGGTATTGCAGGCACTATTCTCACCTTTTGTTTATTCAAAAAACAAACCCTCTGCAGAGCCTGCCCAACAAGAGCAACAACAAACCGTTGCTACTGATTCTGTTCAGTCTTCAATCTTTGTTCCGCCGTCGTCCACTCAGCCATCATCATTAATTGTCGATAAAACGATAAGCCTACACGACGGTGAGTTTCTTGATTATCTGTTCGGAGAGTCTCGCCTGCGAACCGAATCTGACCCGTTTAGCGATTTTGTCGCTTGCCAAGTCGAGCGTTTGATACGCTCCCCTAAAGTGTTACTCAATGAATTGCCAGTGATGCCTGCCTCTGTCACCACATTAATGAGGGAGTTACAAAATGATGAGTTTGACGTCGAAGCACTGTTAAAAGTGATTGAACGTGAGCCGAGCATGGCGGCTGATGTGATCAAGTTAGCAAATAGCGCCTTTTACAAACGCAATGAAAAACAGGTTACTGACTTAAAAACTGCTTTCCTAAACATGGGCTCTCAAGGGCTTGTTGAAGGGGTGGTGAATAGCTACATGAAGAACTTCACGCCGGGGAACAATATTTACTGGCGTCACTTCGGTGAGAAAATTTGGAATCACAGTGTTCAAACCGCGTCGTTTTCTAAGGAGTTGATGAAAGACTCTTCACCTCAAGAAGATCAAGCAGCGGCATACTTTGTTGGGTTAATTCGCAACTTAGGCAAGATGATCATTTTCCAGATGATGGTAGAAGCCTTCAAGCATGTTGATCCTTCTGTTCCACCTAACTCGTTAGCGTTGAAGCGCCTGATGAACAGCTACTCTATTCGCCTGACTTACACCATTGCTAAGTTCTGGGAACTGCCAGAGTCTGTGTTGACCGCAATTGGCTACCAAGAGTCGAGCCGATACGAATGCACGCCACTTGGTCAAGCTGTGTTTGAAGCTAACTACTTGAGTGAGTTGTTTTATTTACTAGAAGAACAACCGATTGAAGTCGAGCAGTTTAAGCGCAGATGCAAAGAGACCCTAACTTTGCCTGCGGCATACAACGTGGCTAACCGTATCTATAAAGAGTCTGAATTATCGCTAGTGAGCTAACCCTTAGCCTATTCGACCTACGCTGTGACTGAACATAATGATTGGTTGCAGCTTGGTTGGGCTAGGTTGTGAAATACATTCAGCTACGAAATACGCTTACAAATGGCTAATCCACAGCTTGTCGAGTTCGCACCAACCGAAACCATTTACTTGTGCGCCGTGTATCTTTTCAGAAACCTCTAAGTTGAACGCCTCTTGCTTGAGCTCAACCACAACTCCAGATTCATGCAACCAATGCCGAAGCACCAACAGTGCATTCATTGCTAACTCAAAGTTGGGCTGGTTTGTTATTGAGGCTAAGCCTTGTTCGATTGTCTCTAGCATCTCAGAAGGTAAAGTTAATTCCTCAAACGGGAAGCGAGTGAAAAAGCTTAACCACGAAGTGAAGGTGTCGTTCTCATCAATAATACTGCACAGCGCGACGTCTTTGGTAGTTAGGTAGTGAGTTAGGTAGTGCCCATATTCCACGCTGGTTTTGTGGTCGCCAGACACTGACAACTGATCGAAAAGGGCTTGGCATTCAGAGGTGTCTTCAACGGTGAACTCACGAACGGTTGAAGACAACATCGGGCTTTGAATCTTAAAGAAGGTTGAGCCGAAATCCGGTTGGGAAGAATGGTCATCGCCACGCACGCTGGTCGTTTTCTCGGGCAGTTTCACGCACACCTGATTTTGAGCGCAGGCTTTGCTCTGTGCCCATTCAGGATAGACCCACAACTCGACTCGATTCAGAATCGGCGTGCTGTGTGAATAGGCGCTATTGCGGCTCAATCTCAACATCTTGCTTGAGAAGATGTCTAATGAGAACGCGCCAGATCCAATCAGCCTATCAGTCGGTGATGAGTGATCGAATACGGAGGCTTCAGCCCTAGCAAGTAGGCGCGGTAAATGCCAATCAGGTTGATTCAACTTTACGACAACCACATTGCCTGCCGAGACAGAGACCTCATCAATATGCTGATAACAGCGATGCCATATTTTGCTTTGGCAGAGAGAGTTAAGGTTGCGTGCTATGTCTTGAGGTTCGAGTGTTCGACCGTTATGAAAGTGAACACCATTACGAATCTGAAAGTGCCACTGTGTTGCATCTTGATTAGGCTGCCAATGATAAGCCAGATCGCCGCTGAGTTTGCCGTGCTTAACGGAGGTTAGGCGTTGGCAAACTTGCATCACTAAGAAACGTTCGGTGCGTCTAAGCACGCGTTGAGGGTGAAGCGCTTCGAGTTCTCGGTGAAACGGGATGTACGCGATATTCTGTGTCGACGGATTGGTATTGCTTAGAAAGGCTTGCAACTCAGTGCCAGCATTGCGGCCGTTGAAGCTCAAGGTGTTAAACACCTGTTCTATGTTGCCTGCGTCAGCTTGGGTTTGTGCGTATTGGTAACACGCCTCAATGGGTTCAACCAGACACGTGAGTTGTGCCTTCTTGCTGCGGCCTGAGCTAGCTTGCCACTCAATCCAGCCTTGTGCTGTCATCGCTTTGAGTAAGGTCTGAACGTGACGTTCACTCACGTGCAGCAGTGTGGCCAGTTGGTTGACCTGACAGTGTGATACTCCAGGCCCAAAAGCCTGAAATATCTTTTCATACAGTTCAAGCTTACGCTTAAGGTTGCCCAATTTGCTTTTCCTAACGACGAGGTTGAGTTAAATGTGAATAGCCAGAATCAATCAGTGCGTTTTCCATCGTATCGAGAACTCGAGAGGTTATCTCTGAGCTCAGGATATTCGATTCAGTTTTGCCTTGAAGCACCAAATCTGAAAAATGGTCGATTTCAAATTCGAACCCATTCCCCGTCACTCGGCAGTTGATGGTCGATTTTTGCCCTTGATGTTCAATCTCAATAAAGGCCGGATTCCACCATTTTTCGTGAATGGTGATTTTGGTATCAGGCCCAGTCAAGTGTGCCGTTCGGGGAAGGTTCTGCACTGTTGATGCCGATATCTTACCGTTTATATCGCCAGAGAATGTAAAGCACGCATCGGTATCGACATTCGCGCCCTCATACAGACACGACATCTCTACCTGAGGTTTTGAAGGTTTCACACCCAGCGTTCGACACAAATCGTAGAAGAACCAAAGCCCATAGACCCCAACATCGAGCGTTGCTCCGCCTGACAAATCCGGATTGAAGATAAACAAGTCGGGCTCATAGTCATGATGGTTGCCAAAGCTGGCTTCGATTGAGTCTATCTGAATGTTGTTGTCGACCAAAAATGATTGAAGCTCACGATACGCGGGAAACACCACTGTTTTCATCGCTTCTAGCAACATCACACCATTTTGATTTGCGAGAGCTTTCATCTCCAGCCAGTCACCAAGGTTGGTAAAAGCCGGCTTCTCGACCAATACGTGCTTGTTATTCTTCAGAAACAGTTCAGCAAGTGGCTGGTGGTATGGGTGAACCGTAGCGATGTAAACCGCTTCGACACTTGGGTCATTCGCCATCTCTTCGTAAGAACCATAAGCCTTGTCGCAAGCAAACTTGTTGGCGAACGTGGCTGCGCGTGAGTGATCTCTGGCGGCAACCGCATCAAGCTCACCATGCAGAGAGTGCTCTGTGACTGCGGTTGCGAATCGATTGGCGATATTGCCTAGCCCTGCGATGCCCCATTTTATTTTGCGTTGCGTGTCGCTCATCTGTTGCTCCAAATCGTTGTTTTGTATCAGTGTACTCAGAGACGTCACATACAAATAGAGAACAGATTTCTCAACCTGTTCTCTATTTATTTTATTCTAGTTGAAGCTCAGGATTAGCTCTGTATTGAGTGTTTCCAATCGGCTAGGGCTTTAATGTGTTTTGGCCCGATGCCACAACAGCCACCGATAATATTCGCGCCCAGTGCATGCCAGCGTTTAGCGTAAGTTAAGTAACCTTGGCCATCCAGCTCACGCATCTCCTGAAACATATCATTCGCTTCATGTTCGTTGCTGATAGGCGCAAAATTGTTGGCATAGACACCAATTTCTAAATTACTGCCTAGCTCATCGATCACTTTCTTGGCATCGATAATGGCTTGGTCCATCACTTCAGGCACTGAGCAGTTAAACATAATGCCTGTCGCGTTTGATTGGCAGGCAAGTTTGATCGCGTCTGTTACGCTCTCGCCTGAACGAATATTGGCAGAATCGCCCTTGGTGTCTTCCAAACTGAATGCGTAGTAACACGGCTTATCGGACTGCTTAAGAACCGCATGAATGGAATCGAATTCTTGCAGGCTACAGATGGTTTCCGCTATCCAAAGATCGATGTTTGGGGCTTGGGCATCGTAAAGCGTTTGAATGATTGGCGCCGCCTCTTCTACCTTAAATAAGTCTGGTCGGTAGCTGCCAAATGGCGGTGGAATCGCGCCCGCCACTTTTACGGTGTGAGAAGCATTGTTAGCAACTGCTTTAGCCAGCTCACCAGACAGTGCGGCTAGTTCAAAACCTCGTTGTTCGAACAGCTCTGCACCCAAGTGAAAAGGCACACACGCGTAGCTATTGGTGATTAGGATTTCAGCACCTGCATCGACAAAGTTTTGATGCGCTTGGCTAACAAATTCGGGTGCTTCAATCAGCGCTTGAGCACTCCAAAGCGGTTGAGAAAATGGCGCGCCAATTTCTTTGAGTTCTCGGCCCATGCCGCCATCAAGTATGGTTAGTGTTTTCATATTCAATACTATCTAAACAATTGCTGAAGTTCTGCCGCCACCATAGCAGACAACCTTGTCAGACAGAAGCCATCAAGCCAAGGTTCAACTATCGATGAGGGAGTTTCGTTATAAGCCGTCTAGCGGGCTAGTCGTGCCACTAAAGTGTTGCCCAATAACGTGAGTGTAAATCTGAGTTGTCTTAACATCACTGTGCCCCAGTAGCTCTTGAACCGTTCTGATATCGGAGCCTGACTTTAGAAGTTGCGTAGCAAAACTGTGCCTGAAAGTATGACAACTAATTCGCTTGTGGCGCAATTTATTAGAGTTAGTCGCCTTCTTCAGCGTTTTTCGAAGTACCGAATCATGTAGGTGGTGTCGGCATACGATCCCCGACTCAGAGTGTTGAGTGACGGGTTTTGATGGGAATAGGAACATCCAAGCAAGTTGTCGATAGGCACTAGGGTATTTTTTACCTAATCGGTGAGGCAAAGATGGCCCAAACCCATTCAAGTTATCTTTAGCGAGCAGAACTGCAACTTGTGAAATTTTGTCTTGTATAGCTTCAGTGAGTGAAAAACTTAAAATTGTCACTCGGTCTTTATTTCCTTTCCCATTGTGAACAGTGAGAGACCCTTGTTTTAGATCTATATCTTGTACTCGAAGCCTCAGGCATTCCGATACTCTCAAACCTGAACCATACAACAAGCGAAAAAACAGTTGATATTTAGGATCTATTTCATTGATCACCGAGATAGCTTCCGCATGATTGAGTACGCTAGGAATTTTTCGAGACCGAGTCGCATAGCTAAACCCTAAGTCTCCTAGAGGTTGCTTAATAAATTGATTGTATAAATAGGCTAGAGCATTGAGAGCTACCTTTTGAGTATTGATGGCTACTTTTTGTTGATTAGCTAAATGAGAAAGAAAGGAGACAACTTCAGCGGCATGCATCTGTTCAGGGTGTTTAAGCTTATGAAAATGAATGAAGTATTTTATCCAGTAACAGTAGGCTTTGATTGTCTTGCGACTATAGCCTCGCATCGTCATATGTTCGCAAATTGCCTGCATGAATTGACTCGCCATATATTCCCCTCACAAAATCTGTACATACAGACAGTTTATTGCTTGTTGAATAATTAATGACTTAAAAAAGAGTGGTTTTTAACTCTGATTGAGCACGAATTTAACGAGAGGCTTATTTTAAATTATTGATTATACTGCAGATTTATGGGTGGTTAAGAATGAGGCCGAGCGTTACATAGTCGGCAATATGTGCTTGCACGTTTTCACACTTATTGTTTAGACCCACTTTTATATTAAATGCATAGCATTCAGTTGGTTATGAGTGACCTTTTTGATATGTTAAGCGGATGGATTCGTGCTTGCACAATATTAAAATTTTATGTGCAATCAGTTTCAATCAATGGAGAACCTAATGGAAAATGGTAAAGTGAAGTGGTTTAGCCAAGATAAAGGCTATGGATTTATCACTTCAAATGCAGGTGAGGATCATCACTTTAATGTACAAGGAATAAATGGTCCTGACCTCCCTTCAAATGGGGATGGAGTATCTTTTGAGTCGAAAACAGGAAACAAAGGTAAAAGAGCTGTAAATGTTACAATTACATCTAAAAGCTCAAAAGTAACCAGAAATTCTGATGACCGAATTAATTGCCCTTCTTGTCATAAAAAAATTGTGCCTCGGATGATTACTTATAGGGGGAAGCCTGAAAAATCCGTTTGTCCATATTGTGCAGCAACTGTAAGGACATTTAGTAATTGCTTTATTGCTACTGCTGTCTACGGCGACCCTTGTTGTACAGAAGTTAGAGCGTTAAGAAAGTTTAGAGATGAGAAGTTACTGACAAATACGTTAGGCTCTTTATTTGTTAAGGTTTACTACAATATATCCCCCCCTATTGCCAACTGGTTAATAGGTAGAGAAAAGATATCTAAAAAAATAAGAACTACTCTAAATTATTTGGTAAAGCACATAACAAGCTAATTAATAAGGACAAAAAACAGTTGGCTGTTTTCGTTCCTCAACATTTTAGCCAACAATTTTTTGCCCATTATTAGGGCGTTATACGATTAGTCGAGAGTATAGGAATAATGGGAAAGTATTCGGATCATTTGTCCAAAAGAATTAATACGTGGGGACCAAAAGAGGGTTATTGTGCCATTTGCAGAAAGCCCGCAAAACTGACTCGAGAGCATGTCCCACCTGCAAGTTGTGGAAATGTCAGTAAAGTTGTTGTCCGTTCACTAACTAGCTCCGAGGACAAAAGGTACACTACTACTTCTCAAGGAGGCTTGAATTATCGTACGACGTGCTCTAGCTGTAACAATGATTGGTTAGGGCAAAAGTACGATCCTGCTTTGGCTGAACTGTTCAATGAGGTTAAACTTTTGGCAGAGTCTGTTTCCAAGGGGTACTTGTCATTACCGCCATGCAAAACCTACTTTGTAAGGCCGCAAAGGTTGGCGAGGTCTGTTATTGGGCATATTTTAGCAGGTAATGCTGTAGACATTGTTCAGCAAGACACACCGCATGCACCGATGTATCAAGCAATGGCTGATTACTTTTTTGACGAGACATCCCCTTTGCCCGATGAACTCGAAATTTACTACTGGTTCTATCCTTTCAACGATATTCGCATTGCTCGAGCATTTGGGAGTAAATTTGGGGCAGCAGAGCCAATAGTTGGTGACTTACTAAAATTCTTTCCATTTGCGTTCTGGGTAACTTGGAATCAACCCAAAGACATTAACTTGAATCTAGGTAAATTGTTGCCAACTCGTGACTTATCGATTGATGAACCTTCGCAGCTAACTATAAATTTTGATAGCTATCCACCAATCTATTTTCCGGAGGCTCCTCAAGAAAATGGTATGACAGTATTTAATTCAAAAATGGTTGCGGTGGGTACAAAGTAAAAATCGTATTACAAACTGTTTAAGAGGGATTCCCAACGCTTGGCATTTTTCATTCCATCGTTGGGTTTTGTGTTTACGGTGGTATGGTTGGGTTTCGTGGTTGCGTTGCTCACACCTTAATGCGGCTACATGGATTCCCCCGGTTGTCAAACATCCGCTAAACTTATGTT
>NZ_JBFSSD010000061.1:0-27578 GCF_041466145.1 Vibrio sp. 10N.239.312.D08
GATGGATCAAATCATCACTTTAACTGTTCGCATAGTTTTTGAAGTGCAATTTACATCTTAAGTGATTGGTTTAAATATATTTATCTTAAACCGGCAAAAGTAGATGATTTTCGAAATCAATTTCAATTAAGTGTTTCCACTTCAAGAACGACAACCTACCTACCGTTGTTTTACTGGCTTACGGCTCTCAACAAAGAGGCAGTTGGCATAATCACCGAATAAAGTTGGATTTTGATGGGTACGATCCTCTATAAGCGATTATCACAATAAATCGAACTCCGTTACCGTTGCATTCATCAAACAAATAGAGAACAGAACCATGAATACCATGCCGCATGAGCTTGTGTGGGATGAAGTCTACTTCCCACCGCTGTTATTGGTTATCGCACTGGCTTACATACTGACAATGCTAACAGGGTCAATCGCGACACGGTTTGGCCTTCATAAGTACGTCGCCTTTCCTGCAATAGCAGAACTGAGCTTGATCGTGATTTTTACTGGCGCTATCGGCCATTTTATTACCATTTTTTGAGGCACTTACTGTGATCAAACGTTATCTCATCACACTTTTATTATTGGCTGCTGCGGGAACTGTGGTTTATAGCTATTACCAGTCGTACTCAAGTAACCCATGGACCAGAGACGGACAAGTCAGCGCTTATATCGTCTCGATTACACCTCGAGTCACGGGTCAAGTCATTGAAGTGCATGTCGAAGACAACTCGAAGGTAAAAAAAGGCGATCTTCTTTTTGAGATCGATCCGAGTATTTACAAGGCGACCTACAGAAAAGCACTTGCGACTCAAAAACAAGCATTTGCCCTACTCGCCAAAGCCAAAAACGAAGAGCAACGCGCGTTGAATTTAGAGAAAAGAACGCCCGGTGCCGTGCCCGTGCTGACACTAAACAACTTGAACAACGCGGTAGAAACCAGCGCCGCAAATGTCGAACTGGCAAAAGCGAACGTAGAAGAAGCACATCTCAACCTTGAGTACACCAAGGTATATGCGCCTACTAACGGCTATATCACCAATCTGAACCTACGTGTTGGCTCTCAAGTTGTCGCGAATTCACCTGTGGTTGCGCTAATTGATGAAGATAGCTTCTGGATTGAAGGTTATTTCAAAGAGACTGATTTAGTCGGTGTCGATGCTCAGGACACTGCTTATGTGACCTTAATGATGCACAACAATGTTCAGCTAGAAGGACATATCAAAAGTATTGGTTTTGGTATCGCGAAGCAAGACGGCAGCACAGGTAATGATTTATTGCCAAACGTGAATCCAAACTTCCAATGGATACGCCTAGCTCAACGCATCCCTATCAAAGTGAAGTTAGACAAAATACCAGAAGACGTACAACTGCGTGTTGGTATGACTGCCTCGATCAAAATAATCAAAAATAGCTAGGTGATTCTTATGTTCACTGCATCGACTAAAGACGCGATTAAAGTCGCACTCTCTATCGTTATCGCAATCTGCCTAGCGTTGTGGTTTGGTTGGGAAAAACCGTATTGGGCTGCGATAGCCGTCGCAGTGATGGCATTGAACGAGAGCTTCGCCCATTCAATAAACAAAGGCCATAACCGGTTAATGGGAACCTTGTTAGGGACCGGTTATGCCTTTTTCCTCATTGCGATGTTTTCACAAGATCGATTTTTGTTTCTAACATTTCTTACCGTGTTCTTAGGCACTTGTATTTTCATGTCTAGTGACGAGAAATACGGCTACATCTTTTCAATAGGATTTACCGTGTGTTCGATTGTTGCTTGTCTGGGCGGGTTTGATAACCAAACCACCTTTCACTTTGCTGTACTTAGACTTCAAGAAACACTATTAGGTGTTGTTGTGTTCTCTATTGTGTATCGCATCGTGTGGCCTGTGAATACTGAACTCAACTTTGTACAACGTTTCGAAACCAGTAAACAAGCGTTGTTAGATGCGATGGAAAAAACAGACAACATCGACATTGCCGCACTTGAAAGCAACACCGCGAATATTGATAAGCTGTATCAACTTTTAGATCTGCCACTGACCGGAAGCTACCACCTTAAAGAGAACATCCAAACATGGCGCTTGCGTATCGATGAAATGGCACATATCCAAGATACATTACTCAAACAAAGTAACAGCGAATCAGACTTAGATATCCAATGGGCAGTTCTTACTCACAACTTGAAGACGTTCGATGTATTAACACCAGAACAATCTCTTGTTGAGGGTGAACTCAATGTCATAGGTGATCATAAAGACGTGTCTTGGCATCATGCACATCGCACGTTTGTTGAACATTTGAATGAAGATGGGCGCAAAGTGCTGCAAGGCGTGTCGATGTTTATCACATCGCTGTTGGTTTGGATTTATCTTCCAGTTCCAGGTGGTTTCATATTTCCTATGTTAGCCGGTGTATTCTCTTCTATGGTGCCGACCATGCCACCAAGCGTTATTAAGGACGCTTTTTATGGTGTGTTGGGTACAGGGTCGGTGGTTCTGTTGCAATACATCTTTGTGATGCCATTAATGACAGAACTATGGGAGCTGGGACTATTCTACTTCCTTAACATTATGGTGATATGGAAAGTGTTCGCGACACCTAAGCTCATGGTACACCGAATATTGGGTATTAACTTATTAGTTGTTCTCACATCTGGTGCGCTCAACCTCACACCTGTTTATGGAATTGAAACGCCACTTTTGATGCTCGTAAACATTTTGATTATTCTGATGATAGCGAAGTTGTTTACTGATCTATTTAGAGTGAGGGTAACTGCTTAGAACTAAATGCGCTTAACAACTCACAACAAAAAAACGGTCTGCCAAGTATTTTTACTTCACAGGCCGTTTTTTTATCTATTGAAAATCATTATAAATCAATTGATTAACGCTAATTATTACTAAGTGAGGATAGCGTCCATCAAAAGCGATTAACGCGATCTGCCACCTCCTCTTAAAATCCTCTCATTGATTGACGCAATGCATTTTTAGTCGCGACATTCACACTAACAATCCTAACGGATAAATACATAACAACTGAACACGACGTTCAGTATTACATCGACTGTTTGAGTCTCGAAGGTTTGAGGCTACTCAGCGTGGGAACCGTCATGAGTTTTTTTGAAATACGCACCAGCGCCTGTAAGACCCATACTCTTTCTGTGTTAGCGATCGCCCTATTACTTACCACCCCCAATTTTGCGTCTGCGGCAGAAACCAAGACTTACAGCGAAGTTATGGAAAAAGGTCGAGCACTATTTGACAAATATGGCATCAGTCATGATTTACCAAAGCTAGCAATCAGTTCGCTCGTACAGGGCGAACACCTAGTTGAACACGCACATCGAACCATACAAATTGGCGATGAGGTTCGTGACTCAAGCGTCTATCTGATAAAAAACACAGACAGCAAAGGCAACATCGACCTGCGCGTCAAATACAACCCGCAAGAGCTGGATGAAAACGAAAAACTGATCGATGAAATTGAAGAGTTTACGCGCACTGAGTATCGACTAAGAAATTATGCAGAAAGCTTCGATCCATCGTCAGTGAAAGTCAATGAAAAAGACAACGGCGACGTGACCATTAGCTTCAACTATTCGAAATACGGCTTACCACAAGACATCGCCTATTTCCGTTTCTTGAATGTTGATATTGAACTTGTAGGCGGCACACCAAAACGCATGGTAATCACCAACGACAAGCCATTTAATCTTGGTAAGTCAAAAGTCGATACCTATTACCAAGTGATTGATTTCCAAACGTTAGACTCTGGTAAAGTCGTTATTGAACGTAAGACAACTAACATCGAGGGTACGTCTAAAACGAAACCGATGACCATGAGCGCTGTAACTGAACCCGTCGCAATTTATGAAGACGACAACGGCGTTAATGTCCTGCATGAAGAGCGTCTAAAAGAAGTTTCAGATCCTCGTATGCAAGAAGCGAGTGTTAAGTTAGATCGAGTATTCCCTTTAATGGGTGACATGGTGCGTCGTCAAGGTATCGATTTGCCATTACCATTCGGTGTTTCAGTTGCTTATCGCAATCAAGACATGAACCTTCCTATGACCGATTACGTCATTAGCGGTGTGCGCTTGAATGACCTATTCGACCCGGAAGACAGTGTTGCGACGGTCAAAGCGGAAAGTGTTTCGATACGCGGCGACGTAAATATCTTGCCATTCTGGAATGTATTCGGGTACGTAGGAAAGGTAAACGTTGATGCGAATATTGACGCCTCTTATACCGGCGCTGCGGGAGAATATCTACAAGATAAACTCAATAACAAATTACCTGGTCTAGGCGACAAACTGTGCGAGGGCGTATCAGCACTGTGTAATAGTGGGCGTTTAAATGTACCACTCCATCTCGAATATGACTTACGCGGTGCGGGTACAACATTATCTGTTGGTTACAAAGAGTTCTTTGCCTCAGTGACCGGCACCTATTCACAAACCCGTCTGAAAGGGATGGATGATTGGGGTGACGGCATTGTCACGATTCAGCCAATGTTGGGCTACCAATTAGTTGATTATCGCGCTCAATTCTTCGTTGGTGCTGAATACCAAGGTTTAGATTCACGTATGCAAGGTACTGTAAAGACAGACGATATTGAGTTTGATTACGACGTTGGTGTCGACATTAACCAGTGGGCATTTTTAACCGGAGTCAACAAACAGATTGGCAAGCATTACAACATGACCGTGTTGTACAACAAAGGTGAAACTCGTTCGGCTGTGACATTGAACCTTGGCTATCGCTTTTAGACTAAATCTAACCAAATTTCTGATGTGAACCTACGTTGTATTAGGTCGACATCATACAAATGAAAACGCGCCAACGTTGGTTATCCAGTAGATAACACACGAAGAAACACAACGTCAAATGCTCCAAAGACGGAGCCATCACCTTATGGATCTACAGGTTTGACGGTATCGATGCGCGGTTCGTTATTTTACCGAATTCTATTGTGGACACATTTTTTATGACTATTGCATATCGTTCTCTCATCGCACTCGCTATTGCGGCCGCTCTTGCTGGCTGTGACACAGACGTTGAACCAACGGTTCCAAAGCCAGATAAACCTGAACCTCTCGTACCTGCCCCTGCTGAAACGTTTACTACTCAAATCGGCGACGCGATGATCACAGCGTCTAAAGAAGAGCTGGTGATTACGTCTAATACCGAAGACGACAAACTGGCTTCTGTTGAATCTTTCAAAGGGATTCAATATGCAGAGGCTCAGCGCTTTAAACCCAGTGAAGTTGTAAACCTTGTTGAAGGTACTTTGGATGCGACTCAGTTCGGTTATGCTTGTCCTCAACTAAAAACGACAACACAAACACAAGATGAGAACTGCCTTAACCTCAATATCTGGCGCCCAGTAGGCGTAGATGCTGATGCAGATCTACCGGTTTATGTATTCATCCACGGTGGTGATTTCGAATACGGTTCTGGTGCAGAGCCGCTCATCCAAGGTGATACCGTGGTTGCTCAAGGAAGCGACGATGGTAAGCCTTTCATCTATGTAAGCTTTAACTACCGTCTTGGTCAGTTAGGTACTCAATGGATTAAAGGCGCTTACAAAGATGGCAACTATGGCCTAGGTGACCAGAAGCGTGCCTTGGAGTGGGTACACAATAATATTACCGACTTCGGTGGTAACGCTCAAAACGTAACCGTTATGGGTCAAGGCTCTGGTGCTATGTCTATTGGTTTCTTGCAGCAAGATGACGATATCGCAGGTCAATATTTCCAACGTGCAATCATGCAAAGCAACCCTTATGGGTTCGAGTATCCAAGTTATGACGTTGCTAAGAGCCGCAACAATAACTTTGATGCAGACACTTCGGTCGACGAGATCATGGCGTCGCAAGAAACAGCTTTGGATGGTATTGAACAGCTAAAAAATTGGTTGTTAGGTTCTTTGCAAATCCCAATTCTGAGCCCAGCCGCAGATGAGACGCCAATGTCAAACCTGATGCCTTTTGCTCCATACATATTGTGTGAAAAAACAAGTCTCCTTGGTAGCTGTAGCGAATCAGCAGAGTCACCAATGAAAGCAGGCTTCTCAGTACCAACTGTCCTAGGTGAAAATGCACATGAAGCGAACAGCTTTGGCATGCTATTTAGCGCTACGTTCTTAATCCCGACGGTCATCGAGTTATTAACAAATGATGAACCTGAACTGCTTACTAACGAAGATCCAACAAAGCTAGCTCTAGCTATGGTTAACTGGTTAGAAGATGAAAACAACATCGTTCTTCTGCAACAAAAACTATCTGAGCAAGCAAGTGATGAAGTTTCAGCAGATCTTGTATTGCCAAGCAGTGCGTACAGCGCAGTAACGAGCTTATTTTATGGTGCCAAGCTAGAAGGTGATCTACTTGAAATGACTAAGTGCATTGATACCAGTGACATCACAGGTACCGTAGGTTGCTTGGTCGACATTGTTGATATCACGAGCCACCAACAAACCCAAGATATTCTATCTCTAACTGATTTCTACCCTAACTCAGAATCTAGCTTAGGTGGTGCTCTTGACAACATGAAGCAATTTAAAACCTTACTAAATGACACCTTGTTCAATGGTCCAGCTCGTCATATGGCAGCAAACAGCGGAGTAGAAGCAACGCTATACCACTTTGAGCACAAACCAAGCTTCAACATGTGGAACTATAAAACAGGTCTAAATGAAGAAACGGGCGAATACGACCAACTGTCAATCATTGATCTATTCAAAACGATTGGTTGCATCAGCGGTGCATGTAACGGTTCAGAACTGCCATTTATGTTCAACAAAGCTGTACGTTTTGATGGAAGCGAAGTAAATCCATCAAGCAAAGATAAAGCCCTTATGAACGAAATGTCACGCCTATGGTTTAGCGATGAATTGTTCCAGAGCTACCAGTACAGCGATGCTACCGACAATGTGCTTGTCATTGATGGTGCAGGATTCAGCGACAACAGCACTACCTTCGACTGGGACTATGTCACAAACCCAGGTGTTGATCCTAAGCTTCGTGAAGGTCGCTTAACGGGTCTAGCAGAGCAAGGTCTTATGCCTTGGGACTGGTACCTAAACTAAACATATTCAACACCCTTCCTACTTTAACGGCCAGCTCGCTGGCCGTTTCTATATCCAAATTTTATGTTTAAACGCAGGTTAGTTATGACACTTAGCAAACTAAAAACAGCATGCACAATAATGTTGATTGCTTTGGTCACAGGATGTGCCCAACCTTACCCCGATGTTGAACCTGACTTCGAAGCTAACTGGCAAAGCACAGAACATCAAGCCGAAGTCTATTTGATCCCGAGTGCGCCTGAAGCCTTTGCGCGCCGCATTGATCTGGTTCGCCAAGCAAAACACTCGATTGATATGACTTACTTCTCTTGGGAAAACGACACTCTGGGTCTGATGCTGTTAAACGAGCTGAAACACGCCGCTGACCGCGATGTGGCCGTGCGCCTCACACTGGATGACTTGTTGGTATTCAATGACAAATGGCTTGCGGAGTTGGACTCACACGCCAATATTGAGATTCGACTGTTCAACCCTTTTGAGTCACGTAAAGCTGGCTGGATTGGTCGTGCGCTCAACTTCTCTACTCATCAAAAACAGTTAGATAATCGACTGCATGAGAAATACTTTAACGTTGATCACCAATCGATGATCCTCGGTGGGCGCAACATCGGTGATGACTACTTTGGCTACAGCGAAAGTGCCAACTTCTTTGATATGGATGTGCTGTTTAAAGGCGACGTGATTGCTGCTTTCGACCGAAACTACCAAGCGTTGTGGAACAGTGAGCATGTAGTGCCAATTCAAGAACGCATTAAAATCAAAGAGAAAGAGCAATACCAAGCGTTCACCAAAGCGTTGAACAAAGTTGAAAAGAATCAAGCATTGATCACGTCTGAAGTCGAAAGGCAGATAAAGAGCTTAAACCAACCGAAGTTCATTTCAGCCTCTGTCACGCCGGTATTTGACTCACTGGAGAAACTCAATGACAACAAGCCCTACTTTCGCCAACGTATTGAACACTTGATGAAGCAAAAAGTACCGACACCTTCTAAGGTTATTATTTCTACGCCTTATATGGTGCCAAGCGATAACAAGTTTGTATTCGTCGATGCACTTAGAGAGAGCGAAGCCGAAGTCACCTTACTGACGAATTCATCGGCTTCTAATGATTCGGGCTTTGTGCCTGCGTATTACGAAAAACACCGTGAGACTCTACTCGACAAGGGCGTAAGTATCTATGAGTACAAAAGCCAAGCGATCAATGATGATCACTACTTTCATGTTGATACCTACTACCACAACAAGACAGTAATTTTAGATGAGCGTGTCACCTATATTGGCTCTTCTAACTTCGATCCAAGATCAGACTTTCTCAACGTTGAGTTTGGGGTGTTGGTTGACAGTGAAGAGTTTGCGAAGCAAGTGACACACTACTTAACACGTCAGAAAGAGGAGTTGTTCTGGGCTGTGTCGCGAGAACAATCAGGTGACACCATCTGGGCTTCAGAGGAACAAATCCATACTAAGAACCCGAACTACAGTTCATGGAACAAGGTACCTGATTGGTTATTTCGAAAAATGAATGGCGAGTTCGAGCTTTAAGTGTTCAGCTTCGAATCTTAATTTTTAATTTTCTCCAGTCCAAATGTAAAAAAGCCGCGTAATTCGCGGCTTTCTCATGTTTCAAATACACGTATTTGAGCTTATAGACGGTAGGTCATCGCTCTTTGGGCTACGTAGTTCACCATATCAAGCGTTGTGAAGATCGAATTAACATCATTAATGTTGTAATCCACATGTCCACGCTCCACATATTGCTCAGCGAGACGGTAAATATCAACGACACGCTCAGCTACCGCTTCCATAGGATCAATAAAAGTGACTGTTGGAAATGCTGTTTCAAGTTGCTTTCTAACCAAAGGAAGTTCCGTGCATCCCCAAATAACCGTATCAACGCCCTTCTCTACGATGGATTGAATCGCTACAGCAAGCAGTGCGGCATTACGCTCAAACTCGCCCGCTTTGATCCCGTTGGTTTCTCGGATTGCTTGTCCACACTCTGTCATCTCACCGGTTACTTCACCATAGATAGCACTATGCACGTTATGCTCTTGCTCAAAGGAATCTGGCTTAACGAACACCAGATTCGCGTCCGTTAGGTAACGATCATAGATTCCCGAATTGTATGTGCCGTTGGTACATAAAATACCAACAACAGATTCAGAGTTCTGCTCTTTGATTTGATCAACGGTGGTTTGAAGCATGTCGACGATATAAACGTTGGTGTGCTTTTGAACCTCAGGTCTAAAGTAATGAGCGGTGTTACAGGTCATTACGCCAAACTGAACATTGGCATGTTCTAAAATGCACGCTGACTCAATCAGTTCAGGCACAGGATCGGTACCGCCTTCGTTAATCACTTCAGATCGATCGGGGATATCTGAGTTTTTCACCACTATCATGGCCATGTGGTCTTAGTCTTTAAGTGCGCCGTGTTCAATTTCTTTCTTGGCGACGATATCTTGGAACAGAGCATCTGCTTCAGGGCCCATATTACCAAATACACCGAATCGTAGCTTTTTCATTGTTTTTACCTTTGTGTTTGCTAAAGCACAAAGGTTATTACGCTCTTTCGATTTACTTGAATCCTATTAGATGGTTCGCATCCTCGCGAGTGCATAAACAGCGTACAAAAATCAGAATTGAGTACCCAAGGAAAAATGAATACGAAATTCGTCGCCTTCAGGCGCATCTAAGCCGTAAGCAAAATCGAGCTTAACTGGCATTAACTGTGAGTTCCAAATCAAACTCACGCCCGTCCCACGCTTCCAATCCGCTTGTTGATCAAATGCATCACCCACATCAAGAAATGCGCCCAACCAAATTGAACGATAGACTTGATGCTGATATTCGAGCCCAGCAGTTAACATATAACGTGCCCCCGTTAGTTCACCATTCTCGTCTCTAGGGGAGATAGATTCGTAACCATAACCTCGCAGGTTTCCATCGCCACCAGCAAAATACCGCAGTGACGACGGCACATCAGATAATGATTTGGCAATGTTGATGCCTACGTTGGAGCGGAAATGGAGCTTCTGCCTGTCACTAATATCCCATGAAAGGACACTGTTTCCTTCCAACCGCAACAGCCTTGAGTCAGAGAACAGACTAGGGTCAGAATACTCGACAGAATAGATGTGTCGATGATTGAGCTCCAACTGATCATTTTTACGATCAACCTGAGAAAAACTGATGCCAGGTAACAGTAATTGCGATTGCTCTTCCTCAGACGCCTGACGGTACTGTTCGTGCAAGTATTTGACATAAATGGTGCTTTGCCAATCACTGTCTAATTGCCAGTAACGTTCGAACTTAAGATCGTTTGTAAAGCTATTGGTGTCTCGATGATCAATTCGTTTCGATTCAAACTGAATACCAAAGTAATCCGTTGTGACTTTCTCTGTGGGGATTTTGTACCCCAACTGAAGTGATTGCTCCTGTTCAGACAAATATGTCTGTGTTTCAAAGCTGTGGCCTCTCCGGTTATACCAAGGCTTTGACCAACTGAGAGAGGCGCGTAAACCGAGATCAGTAGAATAGCCGCCACCGACCTGCACGATATTTCGAGAACTTGGCTCGGCAATGATTTCAATTGGAACTTCTAGGTTGTCATCAAGTTTGTCAAAGTCACCATGTACGATGACACTTCGAAACCATTGAGTGTCTGACAAATCAGATTGCAGTTCACCTAACTTGATGGTGTCAAAGTCATCACCTTTTTTAAAGGTGGGTATTTTCTCGATACGAGTAGGGTCAACCCCATCATCAGGAATACTTATAGAACCGAACTTGTAGCGTGGACCACTTGCAAAATACAAGTGTATATTCGCGATGTTCTCGCTAGGAATAACTTCAATCTTTGACTCGATAAACCTGCCGTCAAAATAACCTTTCCGCTTTGCTAAAGAGAAAATCGCACGCTTAGTTTGGTCATATTCTTGGTGAGACAAAGTTAAACCTGAGCCTAACTTGCTTTGATTGAGTATATTGATGAACTCCGCATCTAGGCTAGCTTCACCTGTTATTTTTACTATCGATTCTGCGATGCGCATGACAGGACCAGAATCGATGTTAATGATCACGTTATCAGAATCATTGAGGTCGATATCGAGCTGTGGGTGATAATAACCATAAGGGTTGAGTGCATCTTGAATACGTTTAGATAGCTTCGTTTTCGATAGCTGTGATGCAGGAACATCGGCTAAAGGTTCTAAATATAATTCTACATTTTCGGTGAGAGTTTTATTAACCCCTTTAACCTCAAATTCAGCAGCACTAGAAGAGTGTTGGGTAAACAGGAAAAATGAAGTGGCCAGCACTAATTGTTTAATCGAGGTCTTCACGCGGTTACCCAATTGCTCAAAACCCGAACAGGTTATGAGCAAAGCGTTAAATCGCCGAATCTCTTATGGAGGACGCTATCCTTCGAACGGCTTATCGGGTTGTTTAACACTGCAACAGTCGTTTATTAACGACTCAAATCCCAGCCCTACAGACACAAAAAAGGCGCAATTAAGCACCTTTTGAATGTCTATTACTTATTGATTTATATGGCTTGCTGACTCAAGATCAGTTGTTGTTCAGCCACACATCTTGGTTTTTTGGAGCTTTCTTCTTCTTTTTCTTCTTGCCAGTACCGGCCGGTGGCGCAACGGGTTTTAATGCAGCAACAAGTTCAGCTGTAGCTTCTTCATCCACTTCAAAACCTTCAATTTGCTCACGCTCAAGACGGATTTTGTTCTTCTTCTCAATGATTGTGAAGTGATGGTAATCTTCATGGTCGATCAAAGATAACGCAAGACCAACCTCACCCGCACGACCACTTCGGCCAATACGGTGCATGTAGTCTGATGGGCTACGCGGTAAGTCAAAGTTGATTACTACTGGTAGCTTCTCAATATCCAGACCACGTGCCGCGATGTCTGTCGCGATCAGAACGTCAATCTCGCCAGATTTGAAATCTTCTAGGATACGAGTACGTGAACCTTGCCCTTTATCGCCGTGGAATACTTCTGCGATGATACCGCGCTTGTAAAGCTTGTCTGCTAGGTGCTCACAGCTGTTCTTCGCATTAACGAAGATCAGAGCTTGGCGCCATTCATGTTGTTGAATTAGGTGTGCGAGTAACGCTGTCTTGCGACCTTTTTCTACTTCGAATACACGTTGAACCAGTGTGCTCGCATTGGCACTTTGAAGTTGAACTTCAATTGGATCGCTTAGAAGTTCGTGAGTCAGCGTTTTAACTTGCTCCGGGAAAGTTGCAGAGAACAACAAGGTTTGTTTTTTGCTCGGCAAGAGCTTCAAGATTGCATCAAGTTCTTCGGTAAAACCTAGGCTTAGCATTCGGTCAGCTTCATCAAGCACTAACGTTTTCACTTTATCTAGTTTGATAGCGTTGCTCGAAATAAGGTCAAGCAGACGACCCGGTGTTGCCACCAATATATCAGTGCCGCCACGTAGCGCCTGCATTTGAGTGTTTACCGATACACCACCAAACACACAAACCGTTTTAATCGCGCCATTGAAATGCACAGCGTAAGATTTAACGCTGTCAGCCACCTGCTTAGCAAGTTCACGAGTAGGAACCAAGATAAGGCCAGAAACAAAGTTACCTTTGCCTGAACGACGGTCCAGAGGGGCATCTTCATGAATCTTTTGTAACAGTGGAAGTGCAAATGCTGCGGTTTTACCTGAACCGGTATTTGCGCCTGCAATTAAATCGCGTCCTGCTAACACACTTGGAATAACTTGCGCTTGGATAGGCGTTGGCTGTTGGTATTCAAGCTCAGATAAACGAGCCATCAAAGGAGAGATTAAGCCAAGATCAGAGAAGTTGGTTGGTGTAGTGGTGTTAGTCATTAATTGCAGGAACTCAAAGCTAAAATAATAGCGCGCTATATTAACGTATTTCAGCAGTATTACGTAACTAAATCGCCCTTTCGCTTCTATTTCACTGATTAATATCCGTCAGAAGCGAAGTTTTCGATGTGAGAACCTCGATACTCGCCGTACCAACTTCGTCTAAGAGTATTCCAGCTACACAATTGTCGTGGGTTGCAGTTAGTTCAGCCAACCTGCTACCGTTTGTTCAGGTGCGTACGAATTAGGTGCGGTTAACCAGACAGCGACTGCGTCTGGCGAAGCGACTAGCGGATCAAAGTCCACATTGAATTGCCACTCAGATTCACCACGTTGGTAGCCATCGTACACTACGACAAAATCATGCTCTAACTTCTTACCTCTGTTTTCACCAGCTTTTACACTTGTGACTTCGTTCATCGCCAATAGAGCGATATGTGCCACATAATCACCTTTGCCTTCGTAACTTACGCTGAACGTATCGCCTTTATGGTTGACCGTTAGCTTGGGGTTATTTTGTTGTTTAAGAGAAGGTAACGTTCTGTCTAACCAGTTAAAGTAACCGCGCCACTCTTTTCCATCGACAACAAAGCCCGGCGTGTAAACCCCACTTGTTAAGCCGTAAGCTTTATACAGTCGTTGCTTCTGACTGAACGCCTTGCTCGCGAACTTATCCCCCCAACCGAGGTAGTCCCAATAGTCGACGTGATAAGCGAGAGGAATAACTTGTGTCCAAAGTTTTGGATGGTCTTCAAAAGTACTGAGGTACTGATCAGCAGGTGGACAACTTGAACAACCTTCAGAGGTGAAGAGCTCGATAACCTGTGCGGGCTGGCCTTCATTACTCCAGGTTTGTGCAAGCGACACTGAGGAATAGAAGCCGATCGGTAAGGCAAATAAACAAAGTTTAATCAATGATGAATTGCGTTTGGCGTGTGACATACCGAGATCCTTGTACAAAGCGAATTGAATGGCGCTCAAATACAGACCGTTATGCCTAGGTTTTTCTTTCAGGTGCTTAGTTTACGAAGAGATTGAGTTTATTTCAGATACAAAAACGCCAGCTTTAGAAGCTGGCGTTTTCTTAAAATTCTATATTTACATGTTAACGCTGAGATTAACGGTTAATACCGATATCGCGTTGCATGTGACCAGATAGGTCGCTTGCGTAGTAACTACGTGGAGAGTTGTCTACGAAAAGAATATCGAAAATGTGTGCAATCAATCCTTTGAAGTTAACCGAGTAGGTTTTCTTATCCATAGAGTTAGGAACAGCGATAGTATTCATTTGTACTGCTTGAGCCATGATTGCCTCTCTATAAATTTATTAATGTGTTTCGTTCTGATGACAAGAATAATAGGTGATCTTTTGCAGGTTAAAAAATGACTAAAATTAGATTGTGGGATTAGTTTTTCTAATAAAACAAACCATTAACAATGCCACAAAATAGATATGCAGATTATGTGATTACAAATTCAATATAGTGTTTAAATCATGCATTTAGTACAAATACCCCGCAAACAACAGTGGCCAATGTCACAGAAAATTTACATAAATAAATTTTCCACTTCATCAGCCACGTGTTCATTATCGACTTTTCGATAAGTTATATTTGTTTTTAATTTACTTGTTCAATGCCTGGCTTCTTCGCATAAACCGACGCTATAACCGCAATCGTCATCGTAAAAACCAATACCGCCAATGACCAGTAAGTTGGGATAGCCCACTCGCTATCAACCAGAAGCATTTTCACACCAATGAACACCATGATGAATGAAAGCGCGGGTTTCAAATAGATGAACTTGTCCATCATACCTTGCAGTACAAAATACAACGAGCGAAGACCAAGTAACGCAAACACGTTAGCCGCAAGTACCAAGAACGGTTCTTGTGTTACCGCAAAGATCGCAGGGATAGAGTCTAATGCAAACATCACGTCCATGACTGCGATCGCACCGATGACCAACATCATTGGAGTGAATGCCCATTTAGCACCCTGTTTAACCATTAATGCAGGGCCATGGAAGTCCTCTGTTACCGGCATCACTTTACGAAGTAGCTTTTCAGGCAGAGTATTCACACTCTCCTCTTCGCCCTTGTCTAATGCCAGCTTAATACCTGTACCAATCAAGAACGCAGCGAACACGTAAAGCACCCAGTGATATTCCGCCAATAGCTGTGCGCCTAGTGCGATCATAATTGCACGAAGCACCAATGCACCAATTACGCCCCAAAGAAGCGCACGAGGTCTTAGATGCTCAGGAACTTGGTATTGAGCAAAGATCATCGCAAAAACAAACAAGTTGTCTACGCTAAGGGATTTTTCTAACAAGTAACCCGTAATGAATGACACGGTTGCTTTTTGCGCTGTGTAGTCACTGTTCGGCGCATAAATGTCCCAAAATAGGTAAATCGAGCCAGCAAACAAAAACGCAAGTACAAACCAGAAAACACTCCAGATTGCCGCTTTCTTGATAGTAACGTTACCGCCACGAGTCTGATAGATATCAATAGAGACGAGAATAACCGTTAGCAGGAAAAAGCCCGCATAAGTCGTCATGATTGGCGATGAAAAAAAGGATTCACTATTGGTAGATAATAGAGATTGAGTTGAGTTCATTATTCCTCCGGGCGGAAGAACTGTACAAAGACCTTCCGCAAACAAAGCATATCAAGCTCCATTACGGATCTTGACTGTGATTGCGTTGGTCTCGTTGAAGTGAAATATGGGATTTCACTTTTACATACCGGATAGACTCTTGGCCTAACGAGATGACGATATGTAAACTTGCGCTAACTACTCCCCAAACGCGTGGATAATAATCCTCTGGTTGTGTTTCGTCTATATAAATTTGCACGGAAAAAGCAAAAAAGGAGCAAACGCTCCTTTCTGATTGATGCCACTTTGTCAAATAGACACGCGAATTGATTCTAAGAATAAATTCGCAAGTCAAACACACTATTGCACTGCGTAATGAAGTTGCAAAAAGAGCAATTTACAGCCCTGCGGCAGGTATTAAATACACTAACGCTGACCAAACTGATACCCAACCGACAACCGCTACCGCATCTAACCAATCTTTCTTATCCATGCATATCTCCACAAGAAGGCGACCTGCAGAGATAAAGCATAAACAATGCCAATTTTATAAATAACCCAAAGTAATAGTGTTAAATATCAGTATCAGCTTTAGTTATCTAAAACACTCCATGCAATTCAACGGTTCATTGAGGTGAAGCGACTCTGGGTGGTCTTGCAGAAACTCGATGAAGCAGTCTGCCATAGAGTCAGTGGTGACCGTGCCATCACCGATCATATCCAACACAGCGTTATAGCCCTCTTTGCCTTTCATTGTATAGGCTGACGACGCGCCCCGGTAAATACGGTTGCGAGAAACAGCTTGCCAACCTGAATCATCAGAGTGAATTTCTAGATGGTGAATCCTGTGTCCTATAGGCGCTTCTTTGTGGTAACAAAACCTCAAATTATGTGTATAAGGAAAGCTACCTGAACCTGTGCCCACGACACCATTATCAATCGCGTTATTGATTGCACCTTCAAGCATGCCAGCGATCGTTTCACCTTTTACTTCATACACACCAATAGGTACGGCAAACGGTAGTAGTTTTCCGGCAATATCGGCAACAGAGACATCGCCGCTGTTCAGTGAATTTCTTACACCACCGGCGTTGTGAATGGCAAAGTCAACCTGATGCCCTTTCTTGTTCATTAGATGGTGAAATGATTGAGCAACCAAGGGGGCTAGTTGACTCGGGCCTTTAGCATCTGGAATACGTACATGGCGAAGTTTAGTGTCTGCATGAGCAATCACTTGTTGCTGAAGCTTTCGAACTCGCGGCTGGTATTTATCCGTCAGAATGCTCTGCAGCTCAGGATCTTTCTTACACACTGCAATATTAGGGTGATTGTTTAAAAACTCACACGCCATATCGTGGGCATCGTCTTGCCCTACTTCACTCAGTTTCGCGTCTATAAAGAGTCGACGGCCTAATAACAGTTCGTTTTTACCATTGAAGTGCGTCACTTTGCCTTGAGAATCGAACTCGATTTCGCAGTGTCCTAAGCTCATGGCGTGGAAACCCGCTTGCACAACATAGGTATCGCCAATTTTCACACCGTATTCATCATCTTTAACTAAGCCGATATCAGAGAAATCACCTTGTAAGCGATGACTATGACCACCAACGATGACACCAATACCTGTTACGTTGGCTGCTAACTCTAAATCAGCTTCGTAACCAAGATGGCTAAGTAACACAATCTTGTTGATACCTGCTTGATGGATTTGCTCAATGGTCCCTTTTGCTGTTTCCAAAGCATTTTCAAACGGTGTATCGATATCTGGGTTAGCGATGCCTGCCATCTTGTCGATGCTTAAGCCGAATATTGCGACCTTCTCGCCATCAAACTCTTTCGTTATAAAAGAAGCACTTCGTGTTTCCGTCAGATAAGGCTTAACAATGTCGTTGTCCGCTAGCGTATGAGTTTTATTGATATCCTCATTCGATAGATTCCAGTTACCGGCCAACAGCGGGAATTTGATTCTTTTCGCGAAAATCGCAACGGGCTCATTACCCATGTCTAACTCGTGATTACCGAGCGTCATGGCATCTATATTAAGGGCATTCAACAAATCGGCATTGGCTTTTCCCTTGAATAAGGAAAAGTACAACGTGCCTTGGAAGCAGTCACCAGCGTGCAAGAACAAGGTTCCAACCTTCTGACGCTGGGCATCTTGTTCTATTTGTTTGAAGCGTGTTGAAATTCGAGCAAAGCCACCAGCACTGACATAAGGTTCAATGATGTGGTTGTTCATTTTAAGTGATAGCTGTAACGAGGTTGGTTCAAAGTATGAGTGGGTGTCGTTGATGTGTGCCAACACTATTTTTGTCGGCTTATTCTTTTTAGTCATATTTTCTTCTCTCTTTGTCCCTTCATACTAGGTCGAGAATCATGACAGAATCGTGAATTTTATGAAACTGCACTGCAAAAAAATACTCGAGATAGATCAAAAATCTCATTTTGCACCGTATTAATAAACAACGGGTTTTGTGACAGGTGAGCATACCGGATTTGGATTTTTCGATTATGATTAAAGATATCTGTTAGCTTTCAAATAATTAGCAGAGCCTTCCGTTAGGAGTAAGCCTATGCAACTAGAAAGAATCGAGATTTCTGGCTTTCGAGGTATCAAGCGCATGTCACTCGCGTTTGACGAGCTAACCACGCTTATTGGTGAAAATACTTGGGGTAAGTCTTCATTATTGGATGCCCTTTCCGTCATTCTGCCCTCAGACGGTGTGCCATATCACTTTGAAATGACCGATTTTCATGTCGATTACTCTGTTTCACACCCGCAGTCTCAACATCTTCAAATTGTTCTCGCTTTAAAAGCTAACGATAAGAGCGAACTTAACGCAGGTCGTTATCGCAAACTCAAACCTATTTGGGTTCAAGATGAATTTGGCGTATTTCGCATCTACTATCGCATCAGCGCGACGTTAGAACAGTATGAGACAACAACACACTATGCATTTCTTGGTTTGGACGGTAATCCGCTCAAACTCCATCACTCAGAAAAGCTCGCTCAAGAATTAATGACCTTACATCCTGTGATCCGTTTACGAGATGCAAGGCACTTTGATCGCCCTTTCAACGGAAATTCACTCAACCACAATGCTCACCTGCCGACTAATGTTCACGCTAATAACGGTCACGCTAACAATGCAAACGGAAATGGGAACAACAATCCAAATAACGGGCATGGGAACGGACATAATCACACAACCAATGGTCATGGCACGAATGGAAACGCCAGCAACGGCAATGGCAATGGCCGTCAGGCAAGAATAGAAAAGCGCATCGACAACACCTGCCGCCGCCTTATGGCGATACCCGGACATGTTAATAAGGGTGAAATGCGCAGTAGCCTAGCGTCGATGCAAAGTCTGATTGAGCACTATTTTTCTTTCAAAAGTACTTCTCGTCGTAACCCTAGAAAACAGCGAGACGGATTGCTTTATTCTGCGGGTGCCAATGATCAGAGTATTCATCAACTTGTCGAAGAGACCAAGAACAAACAAACTCGCTTATTATTCATGGGGTTACTTAACGCTTATCTACAAGCTAAAGGGCCAAACGACTTAAGGCGATGTGCGCGCCCTCTTTTGATCCTTGAAGATCCAGAAGGTCGACTGCACCCAACACACTTAGCAAGGGCTTGGAGCTTGATGCAGAAATTGCCCATGCAGAAAATCCTGACCACCAACAGTGGCGACCTACTTGCGGCGGTCCCACTTCAATCGATTCGTCGCTTGGTTCGTCAGTCAGATAAAACCATCGCCAATCAACTCAACATGAACCACTTCAGTAAAGACGAACTTCGACGAATTGGTTTTCATATCCGTTTCCATCGTTCAGGGGCGCTGTTTGCTCGCTGTTGGCTATTAGTAGAAGGTGAAACCGAGGTTTGGTTGTTCAATGAACTTGCCAACCAATGTGGCTATAACCTAGCAGCGGAAGGTGTGCAGATTATTGAGTTCGCCCAATCAGGACTTAAGGCGCTGATTAAGGTTGCACAAGAGTTTGGCATTGATTGGCATGTAGTGACTGACGGCGATGCGGCGGGTAAAAAATATGCCGCGACAGTGTTATCGAAACTCGGTAATGATCAGGAAAGACACAGACTCACCGAACTGCCTGATAAAGATATAGAGCATTATCTATATATGAATGGGTTTGAGAGCTTTTTCCGTGACATGGTTAAGATTCCTTACGATCACCCTATCCCTCCGAAGAAAGTGGTCGCCAAGGTATTGAAGAAACATGCAAAGCCTGACCTTGCACTTGCCATTGTTTCTCATTGCGAGAATCAAGGACAAGAATGCATTCCGCTTTTATTAAGGTGGACATTAAAACGCGTGATCACCATGGCCAACGGAAATACCTAGGCATAATTTGTCTTATAGATACTATCAGTTGCTCTACTGATGAAATATTTAGCTAGTCACCTCAACCAAAAAAGGCACACCAAACGGTGTGCCTGTATAAATCGATATACAAATTAATTGGGGGTTATCTTGCAAGAGTTCACAGTGACTAACTAAGGTTAGGCTAACGAATTAAGCCTTTGCCTGTTTAGCGTGTTGTTCAACAACTTCCGAAGATTGAGTCGATTTCTCGTGAAGCCATAGCCCCGTTGCTTTCATCAAGTATCCAAATACACCACCAAGCAGTAAAGATGGCACTACAAGTTGCCAATCACCACCTGCAGCAAACGTCGCACAGCAACCAATGAAGGTGCCTGGGATATAACCTAGCCACGCTTGTTTCGCTTGAATACACATAAAGAAAGCCACAATAGCAGTAATCATGTAGCCTAAAATCTCTAACCCTGCGAAGGTTGAGCTTTCGATAATCACCATTGCCCAGAATACGCCAGTCATGTTGGTCAATAGGCTACCTGCAAGTCCTTTAACGCCGCCTGTTGGCGAAGCAAAGTAACTGGTGCAACCTAAGAAACCTGCCCATGACAATAAGCCGAAAGAGATAGCAATCCATCCCCATAGACCTGACAAAATACCTGTTGTTAATGAAATCGCGACTAATGTACTCATACTATTTCTAAAGCCAAATTACGTAATTGAACGCAACCGGATTTAGCCTCACTTAAAATCAAGTAAGCATACTATGGGAAGATAGCCCTTATTTAGCCGATCACGATCACATTAATAATGTATGCAGATGTGTATTTATCACTAGATAGAGACCGGAATCGCTTATTCAACACATTTAGTTATTAGCATTGGTGTTGAATAGCGGCTAAAGAACCGACCGTTTGCCTTTCATCATGCGCTTACCTTCACGCTTGATACATTCAGCAAGTGGGTTCTCTGCCATGTCAGCACGCCAAATAAAGGACAAGGTTCTTTCCATTTCAAGCTCAGAAACATTCAACGTCACAAGTTGACCTGACTCAACAAACTGTTCGACATCTAGATAAGGTAAACACGTTAAATATGGGCCGTTTGCAACCAAACTTCTTAAAACAGGAACGTGTTCATACTCTCGCCATACATCGAGATCGCCAATTAAATGGTGAATAGAGCTATCAAAAACTTTGCGAGTACCCGAACCATGTTCGCGTAATACCCACTTTGCTTGTTCTAATTGTGCCAAGCTGACTCGTTCACGCTTCGCAAACGGGTGATGAGCCGATGCAACCACCGTTAAATGGTCGGTACACCACACTTCTTGGTGAACTCGGTTGTCATCACAACGACCTTCGATAACACCCAAGTCATATTGATAATCTAATACACCATCAATGACTGCGTCGGTACTTTGCACGCCAAGCGAGATTCGCATCTCAGGAAAGTCGTTATCAATAATACTGATGAGATCCGGAACGAGGTGTTCCGCTGGAGTTTGGCTAGCACCTAATTTGAGTTCGCCACTCAACAAATGCTGCTCGTAAAAACCCATCTCAATTTGCTGCGCATCTTGCAGTAAACGCTTCGCTTTTGGTCTTAACCACATACCCCAATGAGTCAGGGCCATTTGCTTGCCCTGCCTTTCAAACAAAGGCCTGCCGAGCATTTTTTCCAACTGTGCAAGAGACATACTTGTTGCTGACTGAGTCAACGCCAATTTGTCTGCTGCCTGACTAACGCTCCCGGAGTCTGCTACTGCATCAAATACCGCGAGTTGCTTTAATGAATAACGCAAAATTCATCCTTAATGCTTTTAATTATTTGTGTCCTGATGCTCGTTTTTTATAAAGCCAATGAGCAATCAATTTCATTCTACGCGTAACCAAATCTATATCAATAAATTTGATGTGGTTTCTAAAAATTATCAATTTTACCTCTACCCCTCAACGCCCTAATCTGGAATGGCAGGACACAACGAGCCCTGCAAAACATTACTGATTAACCATTACGGATTAACCAGGTCATTAACACTAGGAATTACACATGACGGATTGTTCAAGGGGGGGATATGGCAACCAGCACTTCTGAAAATCATCAACTGTTCTCACCAACAGAAATGATGGCGGAAGCAGAGAAGTTTGCATTAAGTAAAGCAAATAAAACCAGCAGCATGACATTGAGTTTGGCAATCATGGCTGGCGCATTCATCGGGCTTGCTTTTTTATTCTACATCACGGTAACCACGGGCAGCGCTGATGCTGGATGGGGACTGAGTCGCTTAGCCGGCGGTCTTGCCTTCAGTATGGGGTTGATCTTGATTGTGATTTGCGGTGGTGAGCTATTTACCAGCTCAGTGTTATCAAGCATCTCATGGGCTAACAAGCAAATCACCTTCACGAAGATGCTGTCTATCTGGGGCAAGGTGTATGTCGGCAACTTTATCGGTGCCATGTTCCTATTGGCTTTGGTAAGCGCAGCAGGCTTGTATCAACTGGATGGCGGCCAATGGGGCTTAAACGCTTTAAACATTGCTCAACACAAGCTACACCACACCCCAGTTCAAGCGTTTGCTTTGGGTGTGCTTTGTAACTTGTTGGTGTGTTTAGCGATTTGGTTAACGTTCAGCTCTGCTAACGCAATGACCAAAGCAATGATGACCGTGTTACCCGTTGCAATGTTCGTAAGCTCAGGCTTTGAACACTGTGTGGCGAATATGTTCATGGTTCCTCTAGGCATCACGATTCAAACATTCGCCCCGGAAAGCTTCTGGATGCAAATCGGTGCAACACCGGCGCAGTACGCAGACTTAAACGTCATGCAATTTGTCACAGCAAACTTAATACCAGTGACAATCGGCAACATCGTAGGTGGTTCAGTATTGGTCGGCTTAGCCAACTGGAGTATCTACCGTCGCCCACAACTTAAAGCAGCAAAAATTACCGCTATTACACAAACAACAGAAATTACGTCAGTTAAGGAAATTACTATGAACACAGCAACTACTATCAAGCAAATCATGAACACTCAACCAATTACATTGAGCGTTGAAATGCCAACATCAGTCGCGATTGATACACTTTTAGACGCGCAACTTGTTAGCGCTCCTGTTTGTGATGTTGAAGGCCGTCTAGTGGGTATCTTCTCTGTTCATGACGTAATGGTTGACCTTTGGTGCCAAGATTACATCCCAACTAAAGGCCAAAAAGTTGTAGACCTAATGAGCCGTGACGTTGTGGCAATCGACGCAAACGACAAGCTAGTGGACGTTGCTGAGTTCCTATGCATCGACAAAGAGCAACTGTACCCGACGACAAGCATGGGCTTCGCTACTCGCCTGACATCTCTTTCTCTAGAAGAGCGTGCAAAAGCGATGAAAGTAAGCCAACCACATATGCTTCCAGTGTTAGAAAACGGCGTAATGGTAGGTGTGTTGACTCGCATTGAAGTGATGCAAGCACTACGTCCAATCTACGGTGACCGACTAAACGTGGTTCCACAAGCTGAACTAGAAACGGCTTAACTAATCTTAAGTTGAACTATTAGGGATTAGTAGTTCAATTAGATAACTCAGTCATGGCAACGTTGACTGGCTAGAGATAAACGGTGGCTTTTAACGTACTAAACGGTTTGACACAAAACAGACCTAAACGCGTTGCCATTTATCTCAATAAAAAAGGCGCAAAGTGAAAACTTTGCGCCTTTCTCTATTTCTAACTGTTGCTTTCTAAGTATCTATTTAACTTTTGGTGTTACATAAGAGATTGATACTAGTTAGCGATCAACAATAGCTAGATTACTTCTTTACACCTTCAACGTGTAGATCCATATCTACATAGCTTGAAGCGCCCATTACTGGAATGTTGAAGTCAGCAAGTTCTAGACGAGTTGTACCAACGAAACCTGCACGCTCACCGCCCCATGGGTCTTGACCAGCACCGATGAATTCAGCTTCGATAACGATTGGCTTAGTTACGCCGTGAAGCTTAAGGTCACCCATTACTTCAAGTTTGCCGTTGCCTTTATCAACCACTTTTGTGCTGTTGAAAGTAGCGTCAGAGAATTTACCTGCATCAATGAAGTCAGAGCTACGGATGTGCTTGTCACGCTCTGCGTGGTTTGAATCAAGGCTTGTTGTATCAATAGTTACGTTTACTTTTGATGCTTCAACGTTGCTTTCATCAAATGAGAAATCACCTGAGAATGTGTTAAAACGGCCTTGGATAAAGCTATAACCTAGGTGGCTAACTTTAAAGTTAACTGAAGCATGCGCACCTTTTGTATCAATCACGTAATCAGCGGCGTTCGCAGCGAAAGGCATTGCCATAGCAAATGCTAATCCTGTAGCGATAATTGACTTTTTCATTTTGAAGCTCCTATCATTTTTCGTAGCGTATCGTCTTTGTCGATAACGTGGTGTTTTATCGCCGCTAAGGCGTGCACTGATGCCATAATGATCAGTACCCATGCAGCATAGTAGTGAACCGTACCTGCGAGATCAGATTGGTTTGCAAACAGTTCGCCCATACTTGGTACAGTGAACCAATTGAATACCTCTATCCCGCGGCCATCTGATGTCGAAATCAAATAACCTGAAATAAACAAAACCGCTAAGTTGATGTACATGAAGCCGTGAGCGATCTTCGCTGCTGCAACTTCATAGCTTTTACCTTCCACTTTAGGTGACGCGGTAACTAGTTTCCAGACCAAGCGGATAACGGTAACGGCAGCCAAAAGAATGCCTACCGAGCGGTGATAGTCTGGCGCTGTTTTGTACCACTCGCTGTAGTATGAAAGATCAACCATCCACAGGCCTACACCAAATAAGCCAAATACCGCGAGAGCTGAAATCCAATGCATCGCTCTTGCTAAAGGGTTGTAATTTCTAACGTTGTTGTCCATGCATCTCTTCCGAATGTTAACGAGTAGTGTAGTTTCGAAAAGCGTACCCTACACCAAGTTTGTGTAACATATTATTTACCAAGCTTTACATTGGTAACATCATTTCAAATTAAACGAGTTATTCAAATTATTTGAACAAGTTTGGGCTAAACGTTAGATTTCAACGATTTGTTCGCTCTCGTAAAGCTCATCTGAGATATCTAACATTTTACGTTCCATGACTTTTTGAGCGTCTTCTATCCCTTTGTTGTAGTAAACCGCCCCAAACTTTTTACTTATGAAATCGACCAAGAATTCTGTGTCGAACTGACCAAGCTCCACATCGAGTTCATCCTGCAGGTACTTTTGGAGCGTATGAGTAAGCTCAGACTTTTGTTTCGAATCTAATTGAATGGTCATGAATGTTTCCAAATAAAGAGTAAGTAGATCAATTGTGATTTGCTGACTAGACTATAGTCGAGGTAACTAGCTAGAATTCCTCATAATTTAGAATACAGACCTGTAGAGCGCCAGTGCTATCCATAAAATCACTCAGCAATGGTTAATTTTGATAGAGAGATCAAGAACTCGCACTTTGACGATAGGTAACGGAACCGCAATTACCGTACTATTGCCCATCAATAAGATAGTAGCTGTGTATAAGGGACTTCATTGTTATTAGATCTAGTGATTAAAAGCGTTAATCAATTTCAAGACGATTGCCTAAAGCTCTGTGAACGCCACTACCCTACGGTGCACAATCAAGGGATCAGTGAGCACCATATAGGAAAGGCATTTGCTCGCCGAATGGAGCACACCTTCGTTAGCTTTAATCATGCAAGCAACATCAGCCCACTTGAAATGCTTTCTTCTGGCGAAACGCCTCGACACTTCCGAATATCTTCCGAAATTGGTACCGTTTGGATGATCAGTCATCATATGGTGAGCGCCGGGAAAACCTGTCGTAGAAAGTTAATGTTGGACATCCATAATTGGCAACAAGAGTATGGATTTTCCATTCAACCCAATGACGTTTTGATCATTGTCTCCGACCATTGGATTAGCCGAAGTAAAAACAGTGGTGAATTATTGCATTGGTGGATGGGTGAACTCCCAGACGAGATCACGGAATATAGCCAACAAGGTATCACGCTAAGAGAGAGTGATTCTCAATTCGCTACTGACTTAAATAATAATTTTAAAATCAGCCCTTGCTTCATTAAATTTGGACACCCTTTAAAGCGGTCAGGAAATCAACAACTGGTTCGTAAATACCTGCAACTTTACGCAGTACTTCAATGGCAGTAAGAATACGGGTCAACTTTTTCATTCAATATTGAAAGTAAATTGTTAGACCTCCATCCCAATATTTTATAAAACCCAACTCAAGCCCTACCCAATAATCAATCAAAATTTATCTTCGATAAAATAATAACTTATCAGCTCATCGTTCATATTTTGAGAAGTAGATATCATTTATATGCAAACAGAGTTGTTTGTTAATAATGTAACTTTGACATTCCCCCATAACCTGAGGCTTTATCCTTACTTTCACCTGGTGTATTAGCGTTGAAAGCTTATATTGATTGGTGTTGATATGAGATAGATTACTCAGAGATTAAATTCACAATAGTCATTATTAATGGTGAATGATAAGTAATTTTAATGACTAATATCAATTATCATGCTGTTTTTTCGTTAATTATATTTATTTAAATATTGACTCTACAAAAGAGTTTTTATTAATTGACAATTTACTTACACCTGTCAATATTGTGACAGCCGCGACATGTACGTCCGCCATTGAATAAGCCCTCTTTACTAGCGACTATGATTTTATCAGACAGAAGTGAATTTATTAGCTGTATATCTGTGGATTCCGATATGCAGTTTATTGCGAAATATCAAGACCTAACACTTAGAAGTGTCTACCAACCTATATTTGATTCTTCTATGACTCAGATAGGTGTAGAGGCTTTAGTTCGAATTTCGAACAGCAAAGGTGCCATTGTTCGCCCTGATCACTTCTTTCATTCCGACGAAACCTCATGCACAGACAAAATTAATGTCGAGAGGCTGAGCCGAGCCATTCATATACGCAACTTCGCACAGTCGACTATTCGTCATTTACACCTATTCTTGAATGTTCTTCCTAATGTTGGCGAGTTATTTGCCGCAGAGAAAGTGAGCGATAGCTTGTTAGCTAAGCGCCTGCATGAGCTTAACTTATCGTGCGAACAAATTGTGATGGAGTTGGTCGAGCTTAATGTAGAGAGTGAAGAACGTTTGAAAGACGCAGCCCATTCATTGGCGGAAAATGGTTTTCAAATCGCTGTTGATGATTTCGGAACACAAGCGTCAACAGAACAGCGGGTTCGCCATATTAATCCTCATATCATCAAGATAGATCGCTCTGTGATGTTGGATTTTGAACAAGGCAACACTCGAGAAATGGAGTTAGTACTTGATCTTGCAAACCAAATTGGCGCAAAGACAGTGATTGAAGGTATTGAAACCCAACAACAACTCGAAGCGATGCAGCGCTTAGGCTTCAATATGTATCAAGGCTACCACTTAGCCATGCCAAAGCCGATTGAGTTAGACATACGGCTAGCAATTTAGAATCGCCCTATTGTTCTTAAAGCCGCTTGCCCATTGAGTAGCGGATTTTTTAATGCTTGCCTATTCGTACCCTCTTACCGCTCTCACGTGTCAACACATTTCAGGACGGGACAACACGCATAAAAAAGGTTCATCGCGGCTTTCCGGGGAAAGCCGCTTTTATCTTCAAGAAGAAGTAGTC
>NZ_JBFSSD010000062.1:0-27448 GCF_041466145.1 Vibrio sp. 10N.239.312.D08
TTCACAATAATTCATCAATCTTAATTAGATCACATTTTTACTTTAATTGGTATAACTTCCTTTTAAAATGGTCCCGAATGAAACTGAAGTACTGCAGTTTTAGGCTGGTGAAGTACTTTGATACAATGGAATGATTAACTCATTTATGTTGGTGCAGGGCCTGAACTGCTTGATTGTTTTCGTTGGCAACCGCTGCTTAAGGCGTACCGCCATACTCGATTGCGTTTGGCAACTGCGTCCTCGGTTTGATGCTCCTAGCTATGCCGAGCGATTAGAAAGCTTTGAATGGTGGCATTGGGATGATGAAACACTAGCAGAAATATTGCCACCATTCCAAAAAGATTGCGGTGAGTTTTTGGCTTACTTTGAGCAAGTCTAACCCCAATATATTTTAAGTCTGAAACTAAAAAAGCAGCCTAAGTGGCTGCTTTTTCGTTTAATAACTTTATAGCGGTTTAGCTGGCAAGCCGTTTAGTTCGCTAACTGATTAATTAGAAAGCTTAGCCTCGACTTGCCCAAGTGCGCGTTGGTACATAAACCAAGCACATGTACCGGCAAGCACATTACCCACCATGGCACCCCAGAACAGGCCTTCAATACCAGCAAGCTGCGAACCAATCCACAAGCAAGGCAAGAAGAAGGCGAACAGGCGCAGTGCTGATATCGTTAAGGCAGTATAAGACTTACCAAGCGCATTCGAGATAGAAACCATCAGCATACAGATACCCAACGGCCCTAAACTGATAGGAACGATAAGTAAGTGGTAGTTCAAAATGGTCGAGACTTCGTCTTCGCTGGTCATGAGATTTGCCAACCCGCCAGAGAACATCCAAGTTACCAGTGCGATCACCAATTGGAATCCTAATACAAACATCACGGCAATCTTCACAAGACTACGTATGTTCCCTAGGTTCTTTTCTCCCAACATTCGGCCAATCATAGGTGGCATCGACATAGTCAGAGCAAGCACTGCAACAATCGAAAAGAACTCAAAACGTGAACCTAGCGCCCAAGCTGCAACGGCTGCTGTGCCGTAGCCTGCAAGCAGTTTGGTGGCGAGCATCGAAGAGACTGGTGGCAGTAGCTGACTGATCATCGCAGGCCCCATGATGTTTCCTATAGAACGAATACTCTTGCCGATATCAAGATCGTGCCAGTCGAATGTCATCCAATGCTTCTTAGTTACCTTAGGAGCAACGATAAAGATACCCGCACCGAACGCCAAGATGGTCGCAATCGCGGCTCCGTTGATGCCCATGTCGAGCGTGAATATGAAAATCGGGTCCAATATCAAGTTGATGATGCTGGTCGCGATCATCATCGAACCGGGCAGCATGGTATTACCATTGGCACGACACACACTGTAGAAAAAGTAGAGCAGTGCGCCTGTCCAAGAGCTTACCAGCCAATAGATCCAGTAATAATCAATGATCGGCAGTACCGTCGGTGGTGCATCGAGGAGTTGTAAAATAGGACCACGCAACAGATAGATGATGACCGAGAACAGCGCGACACTCACACTGCCCATCGCAACGACTAATCCGCCGAGCTGTTTGGCATAGCGTATCTCGTTAGCCCCAATAGCTCTCGCGATCACAGCCGTTGTCGCGATGCCTAGTCCGACTTGAATCCCGATAATGATCATCTGAATTGGTAGCGTGAAGCCTTGAACCGCGAGCGGCAGTACGCCTAACTGGCCAATAAAAGCACTGTCTACAAGTTGGAAGCTCATCAGGGAGAGCACCCCAAACAGCATTGGCCATGTCATTGTATAGAGTTGTCGGCCAAGAGAAGGCGAGGGAGTTGCGGTCGTAGAATTCATAACACTCTTATCAGTCTTGAAGGTAGGTTTGTCGTAGTGACAATCCATTCAATGAAGAATTGCGTAAAGGATAACGTAACGTTAGCTCGATACCAATAAATGTCATTAAATCTATCGATATTACCTTTGCACAGTTTCATCGGTATGTGAGCATTGTGCAATGCAACTTTATGCGTTCGCTTATTGAAATTTAAGGTGTCGTATCTTGTTTCTGAGTTTTATATTAGCGGATTGGGTCTAAAGGTTTTCCATTCGACTATTTCTAATGTTTCGCTTTATCCCGATAACTTGGTGGCGTGACTCCAACCCAACCTTTGAATGCACGATTGAAATTACTCAAGTCGCTGTAACCCACTTGCCAACTGATGTCTTGAACAGAAAGGTTGGTCTCTTCAAGTAGCTGTTTTGCTTTAGCTTCCCGAACTTGTTCTTTGGCTTGTTTAAAGAGAATGTTTTTGCTCTTCAGGTTTCTCTGCAGCGTTCGTTTTGTCATGCCGAGCATGGTCGCAAACCACTCAATATTGAACCAAGGTAGAGTCGCATAGGTGTCTATTAATATCTCGACAGCGTGATGCCAATCTTGGGTACTATTTCGTTCTGAAATGGCACGATAATCATCGGGCAGCGGAATCGAGAACGCACCGTATTGCTCTTCAAACTGAATATCAGAATCAAAGAAATGCTTAGGTAATTTACGTGCGCTGTTGTTCTTAGAGACCAACTTGGCGTGTGATGGTTGCCAGCGACTGTCAATGAACTTACGGCATAGGCTAATCACGGTCAGGGCGCGAAACCATTCTGCTTGTTCAAAACCTGAGGTCGATGGGTGATAGCAACTTCGATGACACAGCCACCACAATCCATCGCTTTTTTCCGTCCATATGGTGACGTGATTACTTAAGGTCGATATTTCAGTAATCAAGCAGCGTACCGCTTGCTCGAGAGAAGTGCATTGTTCAATTTTTCGGTCTAGCTCAGGTGACAATTGCTCTAGAGAGGCCTTACGTCCAACCTCAATCCCTATCGAATAGCCAAACTTACGCTCAAGGCCATGAATGAAGCGAATCACGTCTTGTGTAGGAAGCCATTGATTGGATTGTGTCAGTTCAATGGGTAGACCGCACGCAACGGCGACGGTGCGCCAATCCAGTCTATGTTTGTCACAATACTGAATATATGGAGCAATGTTACTGGTCGAAGTGAGCAGTATGCTGGTGGTGTTCGATGATGCTTTCATTGTTTTGTGCCTACCATTAAATGTCATCAAGTGACCTAATTAAGTGTAGCGCATCTCCCTATACTTTTCCTAACCCAAACAGGAGAACAATTATGAAACTTAAACACAATGCCGTTCTAGTATCGTTAGCGACCGCATCATCATTTGCTCTTGCAGCAAACCCAGTTGAAGAAGCTCTGAAAGTTGAAGGTGCTCAAGTTACCTTGACCGTGAAAGAGGCGAGCACAGCATTTACCCCAAGTTTTACTGACTCAGCTCGTGAGTTATTCAATAACTTTCATTGGCAGATGGGCGGCGACCACAGCGTTTACTACAACATGCACATGAGTGAGTTTCTACCAACGGCACTGGCGGCTCCAAACGAAGAGTACAAGCCTTTAGTCAAAAATATCGACCCACGACTCGCTGCACTGAAAGTTGATACTGAAAGCAAAGGTCAGTTGACAATGGATGAGTACTTGGCGGATGAACAGTTCCGTACCCAAGGCTTTATGTTGATTCACAAAGGGGAGATCGTTTACGAAGCTTACCCAGGTATGAAGCCGACAGATACGCACGTTTGGGCATCTACAGCAAAAACGACGGTTGGCACAGTGATCGCAATGTTAGTGGAAGAGGGCAAAGTCGACCCTGAAAAAGAGATCGCTGAGTATGTTTCTGAATTGAAAGGAACGAACTGGGATGGCATCACAGTACACCAAGTTCTGAACATGTCGACCGCTCTAGACAATGAAGAGACATTAGAGTCTATCTTGAACCCAGACTCTGATGTGGTGCGCTTCTTCGCGGCATCGTTCAACTCACCTCGTGCAAAAACGGGTGAAATGGAAACTTGGATGGAAGTGGCTCAAGGTGCACAGAAACTGGAAGGTGAACAAGCAGGTGACCACTTCCGTTATGCATCTATCAACACCATGGTGCTGACTAAGTTAGTTGAAAACGTTGAAAACAAAACTTGGACTCAAGTATTCGAAGATCGTGTTTGGTCAAAAGTGCACGCACGTCAACCAATGCAATTCAACTTGACGCCAGATGGCATGGCGATCGCGGTTGGTTTGGTTTCATCAACGGTAGAAGATATGGCTCGCTGGGGAACACTATTTACACCTAGCTGGAAAGCGGTGGCTGATGAGCCAGTGGTGTCACAAGCTGTGATTGATCGTATCCGCAACGGCGGTGATCCAAAAGCATTCGTAGGTACTAGCAAAGAGAGCAGTTCACTGCACGCATACAACGAAAAAGCAGACTACAACGCATACCAGTTTGATTTCATTTTCAACGATGGTGCGATGTCGAAAAGCGGCAACCTAGGCCAATTTATTTACATCGATCCGGCGCGTGACTTTGTGGGTGTGATGTTCTCAACCAACCCATACCACTCAGGTTTTGGTGAGAATAAAGGCCCTGCACTAATGCGTTCGGCAGCAAAACTACTTGCTGACAAGTAATCTATTTATTACCTAACAGGATGTTCCAGGCTTCAAGGAGGAAGCAAACGACTTTCGAGAGATATAATGAAAAGTTTGCTCTATTAATCCCGTTGAGTTTAGGTCTAGCCCTTCCTGCACATGCCGATTCAGATTCCGAACGTGTTATCGATCCTGCTGATGTCACTAAAGTTTATACTCAAGCTGCATTGATGCTGAATGGTAGTTCAGATATCCAATTTCAAGGGCAAGTTTCTGGCGGTTTAGAAAACGGTCAGCAGTTTGCCCTACTGGCCGAAGGGACGTTTGTCGATGAAAGCAACACAGCGCTTCGCGATCCAGACAAATTCGGTACAGAGTACAGCAACTCTAGAATTCAGTACTTCCACGTCTTTGAAACGGGGACGAAAGCTACGCCTAAAGTGGGTCTTTCATTAGATTATATTAATACGCGCAACAGTATTAAAAATGACTTATTGTCGGTTGGCGGTGTTGTTGCGATTAATCCAGCTTATACCGGTGGATTCCTGGTATTTCCAAGAGCAGGACTGATGACTGGTAGTATGGAGATCCCTGGCGTCACTTCATCTAAAGATGATTTAACGGGATACTCGCTTGGTTTGATTACCGCGAAGCATCTCGGTGACTCTGGCGCTTATGTGTCTTTGGTTCCTGAGTGGCAAGATCTTTCTGGTGATGATATCGACATGCAAAACTTCTCATTTAAAACATCGTTAAATGTGCCGATGAACACTGCAAGAACTTGGTGGTTGAATACGCGCTATGACATTACCAAAGCGGATGTTGATGTGAAAGGTGTGTCAATGCCGAATGGTTGGCAAACCGAAGCTTGGGTTGGTGTGAGATACTACTTCTAGCGCTCTAGCCAGCTAATTTGCAAAGAACCTAAAAAAGCCAGTCAATGTGACTGGCTTTTGTCGTTTAGGTACTGCGTAAAACGTTACTTATTTATTAGCAACGTTACCTAGCTTCAACCACGTATCGATAACCGTATCCGGGTTTAGTGAAACAGAGCTGATGCCTTGCTCCATTAACCACTCTGCTAGGTCGTCATGGTCAGATGGGCCTTGGCCACAAATGCCCACGTATTTACCCGCTTTGGTTGCTGCATCGATCGCCATTTTCAGCATTGCTTTCACGGCTGGGTTACGCTCATCGAATAGGTGTGCCACGTCACCTGAATCTCGGTCTAGGCCAAGCGTCAGCTGTGTCATGTCGTTTGAACCGATAGAGAAGCCATCGAAGTACTTCAAGAACTCATCAGCCAAAATTGCGTTCGATGGTAGCTCACACATCATGATGACTTTCAGACCTTGGTCGCCACGGCGTAGGTCGAACTTAGCCAGAATGTCGATAACCGATGCTGCTTCGCTTGGCGTGCGAACGAATGGAATCATGATTTCAACGTTCTTAAGACCCATCTCGTTACGAACACGTTTGATCGCTTGAGTTTCTAGCTCGAAACAGTCTTCGAATACTGGTGAGATGTAACGAGATGCACCACGGAAGCCCAGCATTGGGTTCTCTTCATGTGGTTCAAATGTTTTGCCGCCTACAAGGTTGCTGTACTCATTCGACTTAAAGTCAGACATACGTACGATCACACGCTTAGGCCAGAATGCAGAAGCGATGGTCGCGATGCCCTCTGTTAATTTGCTTACGTAGAAATCGATAGGATCTTTGTAGCCACGAATACGTTCGTTGATTTCCGCTTTTAGCTCATCCGTTTGTGCATCGAAGTTAAGCAGCGCTTTAGGGTGAATACCGATCATCTTGTTGATGATGAATTCTAGACGAGCAAGGCCAACACCTTCGTTCGGGATTTGTGCAAAGTCGAAGGCACGATCTGGGTTACCCACGTTCATCATTACTTTGGTTGGTAGCATTGGTAGCTCATCAACCTCAGAACGTTTGATTTCAAAATCGAGTTCGCCGTTGTAAACGTAGCCTGTTTCGCCTTCTGAACATGACACTGTCACGGTATCGCCATCGTTTAGGCTGCTTGTTGCTGTACCACAACCAACAATCGCTGGGATACCAAGCTCGCGAGCAATGATCGCAGCGTGACAAGTACGGCCACCACGGTTAGTCACAATCGCAGACGCTTTCTTCATCACAGGTTCCCAGTCTGGGTCTGTCATGTCAGTTACCAGCACGTCGCCTTCTTGAACCAGTGACATTTGGTCTAGAGAATCAACCAAGCGAACAGGGCCAGAGCCGATACGCTGACCGATAGCGCGGCCTTCAACCAAGACATCCGCCTTATTGTTTAGCTCGTAACGCTCGATAACGTTTTGATCGCTTTGAGAACATACGGTTTCTGGGCGAGCCTGAACGATGTAAAGCTTGCCGTCGATGCCATCTTTCGCCCACTCAATGTCCATTGGACGTTGGTAGTGCTTCTCGATGATCATCGCTTGTTTTGCTAGCTCTTTGATCTCTTCATCGTTGAGTGAGAACTCGTTACGCTCTTGAGTGTCGGTGTCGATGATATCGACTTGCTTGCCGATTTCTTGATTGGTCGAGTAGATCATCTTGATCAACTTAGAACCAAACGTCTTTTTAACGATTGGGTAGTGACCCGCTTCTAACATTGGCTTGTGAACGTAGAACTCGTCTGGGTTCACTGCGCCCTGTACAACCATTTCACCCAAGCCCCAAGAAGAGGTGATGAATACCACTTGGTCGAAGCCAGACTCAGTATCAAGCGTGAACATCACACCTGAAGAGGCTTTGTCTGAGCGAACCATGCGCTGGATACCCGCAGACAATGAAATGCCACGGTGGTCAAAGCCTTGGTGTACACGGTAAGAGATAGCGCGGTCGTTAAACAGTGACGCGTAAACGTGCTTGGTTGCTTCGAGTACCGCGTCGATGCCTTTCACGTTAAGGAAGGTTTCTTGCTGGCCTGCGAAAGAAGCATCTGGAAGATCTTCTGCGGTTGCCGATGAACGAACCGCTACAGACAATTCTTCGTTGTCTTCAATTAGCTCACGGTAGTTCTCACGGATGTCTTGCTCTAGTGATTCTGGGAAGGGTGCATCTAGAACCCATTGTCGAATCGTTGCACCTGTCTTACGCAGGGCGTCAACGTCTTCAACATCAAGTTCATCAAGTAGTTGGTGAATGCGCTCATCAAGACCTTTGTAATCAAGAAAGTCGTTAAACGCATAAGAGGTGGTAGCAAAACCATTAGGTACAGAAACACCAGCATTGGACAGGTTAGAAACCATCTCGCCCAGTGAGGCGTTCTTACCGCCGACTTTGTCGACATCTTCCATGGATAGGCCATTGAACCATAGGGTATTATTTTGCATTTATTTCTCCAGAAACATAGCAAGCATTGTAGGGATTTAAAGGCAAACGATTACGTATCAGTTTAAAAAAATGTAAATTATTTTTTAAAGCTGTGGGGGACGTAATAGTCAGCAGGGTTTCGTTATATATATTATGGTTCCCATCCTACTCAAAATAATTTTAAACATTAAATAAAAAATGCAAATTGATATCCAAAGTCGTGATGTATTCTATGTTTCTGATGGAACGGCCATAACATGTGAGACTTTAGGGCATGTTGTTCTAGGTCAATTCCCTTTTAAAGCCAATGAAAAAACCTTTCCGTTTGTGGAAAGTGAGGACAAACTTTCTGATTTATTAAAAGAGATTGAAATTTCGTATCGTGATACCGGATTAGAACCGCTAGTGTTCTTTTCGATTGTGATACCTGATATCAAAACCAAATTGCTAGAAGCGCCCGCGCACTGTTATGACGTGTTAGAGAGCATCGTGCAGAAAGTACAGGATGACATTCAGATGGCGCCTGTTCCTAAGTTGCAGCGCTCACGCAGTGTAAACAAGGACTCGGTGAAGTATTTCGACCGTATTGCTGCGATTGAGTACACGCTCGCGCATGATGATGGCATCACGCTAAAAGGGCTGGAAGAAGCCGACATCATCTTGTTGGGTGTTTCTCGAAGTGGCAAAACACCAACAAGTTTGTATATGGCGATGCAGTTTGGCTTACGCGTAGCAAACTACCCATTTATCCACGATGACTTGGCACGCTTAAAGCTGTTGCCAGAGTTTGAGATCTACCGACATAAGCTGTTTGGTTTGACCATTGATGCAGAAAGGCTCACTGAAATTCGTGAGAACCGCTTAGCAGGCAGCGAATACGCCAGTGACTCACAATGTTTGTATGAATTGCAAACGGTAGAGGCGATGTTCCGTCGAGAAGCGATACCTTACATCAACACCTCTTCACTATCGGTTGAAGAAATTTCGACACGAATCTTGGAGCGAACAGGTTTGAGAAGGCGTCTGCTGTAAGACAAAGCCTTAGAGAAATAGAATGGCCAGATAAAAGAAAATCGAAGCTCGCAGTTTACACCTGAGAGCTTCGATTTTTTGTTTGTGCTCGTTGTAGTCGCTTGCGAGTCAGAGCTTGTTTTCTTAATCAGAGCTTGCTTTCTTAATCGAGATAGCTTTCTAGCGAAGTAAAGACAGCTTTAGCGTTTCACTTTTCTTTTCTAACCAGCGTTCAAGTGCTGGTGGCCATGTGATGCTTGGTTCTACGCAAAAGCCACGAAGCATCGAGAAATACACCGCTTGATCGACTAGAGGCAGTGATGACTCACCACTCTCTAGATCCAGTAAGAGTTCGGCATCTTTCAGTAATGGGTTAATCAGTTGAATGAACTGAGGCGTCTTTTCTAACAGTTCTTCAAAGTTAAAACCTTCGGTCTCTTTACTGGCACGCCAAGCTTCTTTGGCTCCAGCAGAGCGATATTCAGCCAAGTCGAGGTTCCACCAACGTGGGCGTCCAATCTGTTGAGTAAGAGGGAATGCGCGAGTTTGGAACACAGTCACTTGCTCAGATGGCACACGCTGCTCATCGCTTGATTTCAAGTCCATGAAGTACGCGATGATATCTAGGCTCTCTGCCATGATAGAGCCATCGTCTTTTTGTAAGACGGGTACCATCTTTTTACCGATCAGATCGATAAGGGTTTGGGCATCATCATAATCGACAGAAACAAGCTCAATGTTCAAGCCTAGCGATTGAGCAATGTAGGAGACTCTTGCACAGAAAGGGCAGTGATCGTAAATGTAAAGCTTCATAGCTTCCCTCATTCGGGTCTTTCTTAGTATAAGATGATGCTAATGTACCAGAAACTTTCGCAGACAATAAGCCTTTGTTAACAAGAACTATTCACTGCGATTAAGTGCACGGGAATATCAAGAGAACGATGAGAATAAGCACCTAGTGTAGAAACTCGTTGCCTAATTCTATTGTCAGTTGAGTGCGGTTTTATTGTAACGAGTAAGCTAATGAGAAAGCTGGTGGGTAAATGACGGGCATAAAAAAGGCTCTGGCTGCTTACTCTAATGCAGAAGAGTGAAGTCAGCCAAAGCCTCAATTTTGTTACCTTTAGTAGTGTGACTACTAAAAGGGCAGAGTGGTTAAACTATGCTTTTTTAAGATCTTGCGCTGGGTAAGTAAGCGTCATTGCGCCTTCTACCGTTGTAACGTGAACGTAGCCGCCACCAGCACTTAGGCCAGTTACTACCATTTCACCTAGTTCAACACCTTTTGTTGCTACAACGCGATCATCAACTGAAAACACTTTACACACCTTCAATAAATTAAATAAATACGATAGATATCGAACGCGGATTTAAACAGATGGGACCTCAATCAACTAATCCGGTTATTTGTCGTAAAGATTAAATTCAGTTATGTATAAATAATTATGTATTAAAAATCAGTTTGTTAACTTACGCTGTGACGTTATTTATCCGCTGGATACACTACACCAACTTGTTGGCGCATCTCTGTAATTAACTTCGCAACCGTTAAAGCGCGCAGTTGGGCCTGCGCTTGTGTTGCGTTGTCGCCAGCAATGCAGCTAGCAAAGGCCTGCGCTTCGTAACTCATGGAGTTTTCGCTTTGTGCTTGAGTAAGGTTTTCTACCGTGCCATCGCGGTAGCGGATCTTAACGTCAGTACATTCAGCGATGTGATCGATGATGATCGCCCCTAATTCACCTTGGATCTCGCTTGGCGCATAAGAGTCGCTGACTTTGGAGTGCGCAAGGGTCACATCAAACTCAGGGTATTGGAAGATCGCACAGCCATGAGCATCGACACCTGAATCAAGTAGCTTTGCAGAAGCCTGTGCGTTTTCAGGTTTGCCAAATAGCGCGATTGTCGCGGCAACACAGTAAAAGCCAATATCGACCAATGAGCCGTTAGAAAAAGCTGGGTTGAAGGTATTTGGGTTCTCGCCGTTTAGGTATTTTTGGTAGCGCGATGAATACTGGCAGTAGTTGATGTGTGCCTTATGTACCTTGCCAATCTTTTCTAACCCAAGTTGAATTTGCTTAAAGTTCGGTAAGAATTGAGATTTATACGCCTCAAACAGCACCACCCCGTTTTTCTCAGCGACTTCGAACATGCGTGTTGCTTCATCAATATTCGATGCGACAGGCTTTTCACAGATGACATGCTTGCCGTGTTCCATCATGAAGATAGATTGCTCGCAATGCAGTGAGTTCGGGGAAGCGATGTACACGGCTTCAACAGTGTTGTCATTGGCCAATGCATCGAGTGAGTCATACGTGGTTTCAACGTCAAATTCTTGGGCGAACTGTGCCGCGCTGCCAAGATTTCGAGAGTAAACCGCAGCAAGTTGCATCGATTGAGATTCGTGAGCAGCTTGAACAAACTTTTGTGTAATCCAATTGGTTCCAATTACAGCAAACTTAATCATATAGGTATCCAGTCGTTAGTCGTCGTTATTATATTGATTCTGCAGAGATAGTAGCACTCAACGGCTGGCAATGTGCCTGAGATTTGCGGAACAATTTCCCTAAACATAGTGCCTAATATTAATAATCAGCCTTCACAGAGCGTCTGAATTGACCAGTGTAACGGTGCACAACTAAGCCATTTTTGCTAAGGTGTTATTGAATTCAAACAAGGTGATGATATGCAAATCCGGACGGCCAAGGTAACTGATATTAACGCGATCTTAGCGCTCTCTGAGCAGATAAACCGTCAACATCATCTTGGTGCACCTATGGTATTTGCGCCAGCGTCACAAGGTTTGGCCGACAGTGAAGAGTATTGGTTAGGTTTGATGCTTGACCCGACTGGCGCGTTCTTTGTGGCAGTTGATGAGAAGCAAGTGGTTGGCTTTTTAGCGGGTAAAGTCACGCAGAATAAAGGCGTCAGTTTTATCCAGTCACACAAGGTGGCAAGGGTCAATACGATTGTGGTGAACGATCAGGTTCAGAACAAAGGTGCTGGTCGAGCGTTAATGAAGTCGTTTAATCAATGGGCGCAGGCGAGAGGAGCAATAGAACTTAGGTTGGAGGTAATGGAGTTTAACCAACAAGCTCAGGGTTTCTATGAGTCGTTAGGAATGGAAACTCAGTCACGAACCATGTCCATGCGTTTTGAGGAGATCTAAAGGTGCGTCTGTTTCTGCCTTTATCACTGTGTTTACTGTTTGTGGCTTCGAACGCGAATGCTGAGCAAGTCGTGGTCGAGAAAATAGTCTCTGACGCGACCGCTATCGAAACCATCGTATTCGAGTCTGCACCGGCTCATTCTCAACGTGTCTCAACGTCTTCATCTAACTCAACCTCTTCCACGAGCTCAAACTCCGAGCATGTGATTATTGTGGATGATGTTCTTAACAGTAGCCCTGATGAAAAGGTAGCTCAGCTTTCTCAAGGGTCATCGAAGCGCCCGCCTGAAAGTTCCTCTCGACAGTTTTACAACCTACCAGATAGCGCTTCTGAGATAGATTCGCTGTCGCAAGTGGTCACGTTAGTCAAAGTCGATAAATCGAAACGCAGGATGTATCTGCTAAAAGGTGAAGAGGTGATTCAGGAGTTTCGTATTGCGCTAGGCAAACAACCGAAAGGGCATAAACGCTTTGAAGGGGACAACCGAACGCCGGAAGGGGAATACCAGCTCGATTATGTGATGGAAGAGTCGGACTTTTATCGCTCAGTACATATTAATTATCCGCAACCTTCGGATATGCAATGGGCAGAGCAAAATGATGTAGATCCTGGAGGAAACATCAAAATCCATGGCATCAAAAACGGCGAGCGTCGTTCGCCGAGCTTTATTCAAAGTTTTGATTGGACGGATGGCTGTATCGCGTTAACCAATCAAGATATGGATGAGTTTCTCCAACTTGTAAAAATGGGTACCCCTATCCATATCGAATGGTAGTCATTGGTACCCAGTTTTCTTAATCACTTTCCGCAGTCAATTAGCGCAATCAATTCGCGAAACCAATTCGTAAAAGCAACGTCCAAAATTAAACGCTAAAGCCGTTACAGTAAGACTCGACCTGCACTGAATATTGCAATCACAATCAGCAATGCAATGGTGACTGGCTTAAACTTCGCTCCACCAAATCTTTCGAACAGTTTAGAACCCACATAACCGCCAAACATGCTGCTTGGTAGAAGCGCGAGAGTCAGCCAAACTACATCGCGGTCGACTAACCCAGCGATAGATGCTGAAACAAACGCAGTGGAATCAGCCAATACAAAGAAGGCTATCAGGCCTGCTCTGGCAATGTGCGGAGCGACTGGGCTTGCTAATGCATGAGTGCCAATTGGAGGCCCTGACATCGAAGCCGCGCCGTTCATTACACCCGCAAGGCTTCCTAGAATATAGGGAGTAAATCTAGGTTCGCTTTTGTACTGGAAACCTTTGTAGATCATAAGTGCAGACGCAAAAATGAAGGCACTGATGATCAAGATGATCGTGTCTTGGCTAACGGATTTAAGCAGAAGTAAGCCGACTGGTGTGAAGGCAAAACAAGGGATAAATACCTTTAAAACCCAGCGCCAGTTAACATGCTTTCGAACTTTAGGCAGTAATTGAACATTGCCTAGGAGATCGATCAACATGAAGACGGGAACCAGTTCGATAACAGGCTCGAATAACGCACTTAATGGCAATGCCACTAAGGTGAAACCGAAACCTGAGAAGCCACGAACAATAGCGGCGAAAATGAAGATTGCACCCAAAATTGGGAAGGTTGGACTAAAAATGAGATCCATAAATTAAGTAACCAATGAAGCCGTCTAAATAGAGCGAGCTAATGAAACCAAGTGAGTAGCGGAATGTACTCCTACTCACTTGTGTTTGCTACCTAATTTTAAGGTTTCCCGAGAGTTAATTTTAAAGTCTCTCGGGGTTGTTTTTGCAGTATTCGCTTGGTCAATTTATAGAGGTAAATTGATTCGGGAAATCAGTGAATACAGCATCTACTTTTGAGATGAATTTGAAGTGAGACGGATCGTTTACTGTGTAGCACCAAGTTTGAATGTTTGCTTCACTCAGTGTATCAAGATCGCTCTGATTCACATGCTCGTAGTTCATGTGACAGCTGAACGCTTTAACCTCGTCAATCAACATCAAGTCGGCTTGAGTCAGTTGCTCGGTGATCAGACCTACGCGGTATCTCGGCAGGTGACGAGCCATTTCAGAAACGACTTGATGGCTGAAACTTGAAAGCAGCACTCTGTCGGTGTCTAGATTTGAACGAATCAACTCGGTATGCAGCAAATCAACGACATGAGGCGCTTGATGTCGACTGTCGACTTTGATCTCTAAGTTCACGCTGAGATCATGCTGTTCAGCAAGCGCGAGCAACTCTTCCAACGTCAATATTCTTTCACCAGCGAACTGCTCAGACTTCCAACTGCCAAAATCGAGCTGACGCAGTTCTGCAAGGGTGTGTTCGTCGACACGACCCTTGCCATCGCTGCAGCGCTCAAGGGTGTGGTCGTGACAAACCACAAGTTGATCATCCTGAGTTGGCTGAATATCTACTTCAATCCATTTCAAGCCGAGTTTAGCGGCTTGTTCAATGCTTGCTTTGGTATTTTCTGGGTGAGTACCTGCTACACCCCGATGACCTACGATGATAGACGACATAATTAATCCTTCTTGAATGCGCATCGTAAATATTTATTAAATATCAGTTTTCCCGAATACGCCAGAGTAATTGCTGGGCAAGAGTCTCTACACAGGATTCGGCTCATAAAAGTGATATTTTCCTCTTAGTACTTTCCTAGCAGTACTAAGAGGAAAAGCCTCTCGAGTGGAGAGGCTTTGGATGAGATGAGGCTTTGACCCGAACCTCGCTTTAGTGTGCGATATCGAGTTGGTTGTCTTTCACGCCGTTAATACGGAACCAACCTGCAATACTGAATCGCTCTGTGTTTGTCGGCAGTACCTCGTGTGGGAACTGTTCAGATAAGAATACAAATAAGCGGCCTGACTTTGGTGGAATGGTCGCGATGTGGTTGTCTTTTAGGTCGTAAACCACAAGTTCACCAGCGTCTTCTTCTGTCCACTCATCATTCATATAGAACACAGTGGTCAGGCGGCGGTTTTCATTGCCCTTGAAACAGTCTAAGTGCTTCTGGTAGAAGTCGCCTTTTTCGTATTTAGCAAAGTGCGCTTCGTACTCGAACAGACCCAAAAAGAACGCTTGGTTTGCCGCTAAACGAATTTGTTCCATTTTGTCTAGGAACAGAGATGCTGGCTGACCCATATCGCGGCGCACCCATTGAATCTTGTCACTACGAATGGTCGACTCTCGCGTTACTTCATCGTTACGGCCAATCCTAGCCTTTTTCCAGTTCTCTGGAATGCAATCCCTCAATGCCACCACTTCTTCATGAGTTAAGAAGTCATCCCAAACAAAGTAGCCTTGGGTAGAAAGAGCATCGATTAGTTGGTTCATGTATAGCACTCAGACAATAAATTAGAGGCGCATATATAGTCCTAATAACTTAGGTCAACAAATCACGTATTTTGTCGTCACGATAAAAGAGCGGAAGAGCATGGTACTTTGATGTGATTTTATAGTTAACAAATTTGTTACAAATAAATGTGTGTTTGCTATGGTGTAGGTCTGACCAGTTGAATTATCACAAGGAGTGGGTTTGCAGCTGCATACCATTAAAGGTTACATCCAAGACATGTACTTGGTGGAGTATCCGGACAAATTACTGTTGCTCGATGGCGCATGTCGAGCCGATATTCCGCATTTGAAGGCTTTTATTGAAACCGAACTTATGCGTGATTTTTCTGATCTCCACACGGTTGTGGTGACACACATGCATCCTGACCATGCAGGGGCAGCGCACAAGCTCAGAAAGCTCACGAGCTGTAACTTGGTGGCAGCAAACCGAGACAAAGATTGGTATCACGGCATCGATGGCATTTTGATGCACCTGACCGACTTAGCGCTTGCTAGGTGGATGGCGAACCGCTTAGGCAAGCCTAAAGCAAACCTATGGTATTCAAGAAAGTTAAAGCCGGACTACAAGCTGTCTGATGGGGATAGTATTCCAGGGTTTGATGATTGGTTGGTTCTTGAAACACCGGGCCATACCGACCGTGATCTCTCGGTCTATTGCCCATCACACAGCGTGGCTTATGTGGCCGATTTAATGGTCGAGGTTAAGAAGAAGCTGATTCCGCCGTTTCCTATCTTTCACCCTAATAAGTATCGAGCGTCTGTATCGCGCATTTATGACATGCAGCTCGATACCTTGCTGGTGGCGCATGGTGGGCAAGTCGATTTCAGTCAGAAGGCTTTTGAACACCTGTTGATGAGTGCCCCAAGAAGGCCTGTTACACATTGGCGAGTGACGAAAATCAAAACCAAGAAATTACTTTTATCGATTGGGCGATTTGGTTTTCAATCTCATGGTAAATCGAAGAAATAGATCAGAAGCTTGAATGCAAAGTCGTGTATTCAGAGCTGAAAGTAGAAATAGAAAAATAGATAGCAATAAGGCCAGTCATGAGACTGGCCTTATATCGTTGTGAGTAGCTTTAGTTATAACCTGTGGAGCGGTTACGATGACTCGGATTAGTGAGTCAGCAGGAATTCACCCGCAGGGTCAACAATCACTTTGTCACTCATGCCTTGACGTCCAAGCAACATCATGTAAGTCATGTCTTGACGGTTGCTTAGCGTGATATCGATCGGCCATTGTTGGCCACCGATTCTTAGCATGGTTTCAATCACGCAACGGTGTTCAACTTCGCCGTTAGATGATTTAATTTTCTTACTTGTTTTCAGTTTCGCCTTGCAGCGCACCGTCTCTTCTAGGTGATAAACGTCTGGGTGAAGGTCGAACTCTACGAATTTCTCACCATTTGATTTAACACATAGTAGATTGTCTACGTGTAGAGAAGAGGTTTTAGCCCCTGTATCAACACGTGTATGTAGTCCAGTTATCCCTAACTCTGGTAAGCAAAGTGCTTCGGTATTCCCTATGATCATTTTATTGTTCATTTTCTTTCCAATCATGAGTTATCGGTATTCAATCAGCCCTTGCCACGAGTACGGTTAGCGTTTGGTTTTGCATTCTTCTCGATGAATTCGAAAATCATGTCTGCTACATCTTTACCCGTTGCTTTCTCGATGCCTTCTAGGCCTGGAGAAGAGTTTACTTCCATTACTACTGGGCCGTTCTTAGATTGTAGGATATCTACACCACATAGGTTTAATCCCATGATTTTCGCTGCATTGATTGCTGTTGCGCGCTCTTCTTTGGTTAGTTTAACCAGCTGAGCAGTGCCGCCACGGTGCAGGTTAGAGCGGAATTCACCTTCACCAGCTTGACGCTTCATTGCAGCAATTACTTTGTTGCCAACAACAAAACAACGGATGTCTGCGCCATTTGCTTCTTCAATGAACTCTTGAACCAAGATGTTCGCTTTTAGGCCCATGAACGCTTCGATAACGCTTTCTGCTGCTTTGTTTGTTTCTGCTAGTACAACGCCGATACCTTGAGTGCCTTCAAGAAGCTTGATCACAAGTGGCGCGCCGCCTACGTTTTTGATCAGGTCTTGAATCTTGTCTGGGCGGCTAGCGAAACCTGTTTTTGGTAAGCCAATACCTTTACGAGACAACAGTTGTAGTGAGCGCAGTTTGTCGCGAGAGCGACTGATTGCTACTGACTCATTGATACAAAAAGTGCCCATCATTTCAAATTGGCGAACAACCGCAGTTCCGTAAAAGGTAATGGAAGCGCCAATACGTGGAATAACAGCATCGTATTGAGGTAGCTCTTCACCCATGTAGCGAATCTTCGGATTGTTACTCGCGATATCTATATCACAGTGCAACGTGTCGATAACATCGACCTGATGACCACGTGCTTCTCCAGCCTGCTTTAGACGAGCGGTAGAGTATAGATTTTCGTTGCGAGAAAGAATTGCGATACGCATGGCGTTTCCTTAGTTAATACCTGATTGGTAACTGCAAATAAATTAGTTGTTAGCTGAGCTTTCAGTTTTTTCTGAGGCTCTTTGCTTGCTTCGGGGCGAACCTTAAGGCTTTTCGTTCAACTAAGAAAACGAATTAAATTTGTCGAGTCGACAACGGAAATTTATCGATTGTGTGAGCTATTGGTACAGCAGGCTTGAGAGGGGAATTGGAATGGAAAAGCGAGTTGAGACCTAACTCATATTGGGGGTAGGAGCATATTAGGTTGTACCCAACTCGCGTTTACTCGGTGCTAAAAAGTGTACTAATAACGCCAGTTACATAGATCTAAAAGTGTTCGTAGTGCTTCTCTTTCGAGCTTACTGCAGGTGCTTTTTAGCTTGTTAAGATAGTATTTTCTCATGGTCATTACTCTCTCTGGTTAGGCTTTATTTACAACCTATGGTTTGTTGCTGACCCGTTCATTATGGATAATTAAGAGGAACTAAAAAACAGATGGTATTTTTATTGGTTGTTCCTGTTTTGGTCGCATTACACTACTTTTTGATGAATGTGTTTTATAATGAGCTTAATTAGGAAGAGCTATCTTTAAAAGGTTCACTATTTGTCTGATCTAAACATGATGCGTTACTACACGCGGCTAGAATCGTTCGAGCCAAACATTTCTCATTCAGTCACCCTAGCCGAAGTAGCGGATATGCTGTTTACAAGCTTGCGTCACGCTCGAACTTTACTTGGTAAGATGCATCAAGCTGAATGGGTGGTGTGGGAGCCAAAAGTTGGCAGAAATCAACGCTCTAACTTAACACTGCGTTTTAGCAATTCAGAGTTGGCGCAGCATGTTGCAATTAAACTGATAGAGCAGGGCAAGTACGAAAAAGCACTTTCCATATTGGATAATGACCGCGCTGTGTTTGGTTCTTTACTGCAAGAAACTTCCGGCGCGACCATGCGTGAAGGGCTGCTGCACGTTCAATTAACCTATAAGCGTAAGTTTGAGGATTTGTTTCCGCACCATATACACCGCAGTAGCGAACGATTTTTGATCAGACAGGTGTTTAGCTGCCTAGTGACGTGTAATGGTAAAGGTGAGTTAAAGCCTGAACTAGCTCACCATTGGGAATATGACACTGAGCAACTGGTTTGGACTTTCTATCTGCGCCCCGGTCTGACATTTCATGATGGTCAGCCAGTTGATGCCAAGCAGCTGGTTGCTTTGTTTACTGCTTTACAAGCTCTGCCTTTCTATCAAGCTGAGTTAGATCATGTTTCTTCCATCTACAGTGAACAGCCATTGAGGATCAGCTTCCAATTGACCAAAGCAGACACCGGCTTCGCTGGCTTATTGGCTGGCGTTAAGTATTCGATTCAACCTGCTGCGCAAGTTACACGTGAGCCATCGCCATTAAATTCGGTGTCTCATGCTGTGATTGGAACCGGCCCTTTCAAAGTGGTTGAGACCAATAATGAACGCATTAAGCTCGCGGCATTTGAGCTCTATTATGGTTGTCGTTCTTTGACTGATGAAGTGACCATCTGGCAGTTTGAAGAGTCGATGACGGGCAGTGCTCGATTCGATGACAGCCAAATGCAAGTCTCGTCTTATGAAGATTCTTCTTGTTTCCATCAGTTAGGGAAAAGCGATACGGAGCTTGTTTCTGCAGACACAGATGGCCTTCGTAGCCGAGTCGAGGATGGGTGCTTATTTATCCTGTTCAATCAGAATTCAGCGGCAACTCCGCTTAATAATGAGCAGCGAAAATACCTTTCACAACTGACCAACCCACAAGCGATTTTGTCACAGTTGGAACATAACAAGGGTCTGTTTAGTGTCTCTTTAGCTCAAAATATACTGCCAAGTTGGCAGAAATTGTATCGAACGCCTTCGAAAGAGACACAACTGCCGAAAAAGATGAGTATAGCGGTTTACGATTATTATGCGTTGTATCGATGTGCGATTTGCGTATCTGACATACTCAAACGATATGGTGTGGAAGTTGAGGTGAACACCTACAGTTTTCGAGAATTGGCTCAGTTATCTCAGAGTGGCGAGTTAAAGGAGGACTTGGTGCTGTGTAACTTGAACCTCGATGACAATGCTCCGTCTTCGCTGTTCTCGTGGATGATGAACGATCCTGTTTTGCACTCTGCTTTAGGAGAGATGAACAGCGATTGGCTCAAGCAGCGCTTGGATAGTCATAAAGCATCCGTGGAACTGCCTAATTACTTGGCAGATCTAGAACCTATCGCGTCTACTCTGATCTCAGATTATTGGTTAGTGCCTATGTTCCATCACTTACAGACCGTTCGTTTCCAAGGGATTCTTAAAAACGTAGCCATCACCAACTGGGGATGGCCAGATTTCAAGAATGTATGGTCTGCTGACTAACCTTTCTGACTAGCTAAATAACTAAGTTAACTCGTTGCCAAAGTTGGTTTTTCCAAAATCGACTTTGACACGCTTACGTCTAGATAAATTAAAAATTACACTCTCTGGTTTACTTTTTGGTTTTGGTATGTAAACTAGTCAGTGTAGTTTTTGAGTTGGGTCTTTCCCAACGGTTGAAGAGATACCAATGAAAAAATATCTATTACCGATTTTAGGAGTACTTGCCGTGGTCGCTATCGTAAGCACAGGTTCACAATCAAATGACAATCTAGATAAGCTTCCAAAGAAGTTTGCTAACAGTGAGTTAGAGTACAAATCGGGCATGTCTGATATTTTTTCAATCTTGAAAGCGTATGTAACCGTGGAAAGAAATGAGCCAGTGCCACGTGCTGCATTGCCTTTGATTCCGATGACAGCCGAGCAATTGATCGAAGAGACAGAAGACGTTGCGTACCGCTTAGGTCACTCAAGTGTGATGATGAAGCTAGATGGCAAGCTAGTGATGACTGACCCTGTGTTCAGTCATCGAGCATCACCCGTGCAATGGATGGGGCCAAAGCGCTTTCACCCAACCCCAATCTCACTGCAAGATCTACCCGATATTGATGTGGTGGTGATCAGCCACGATCACTACGACCATTTAGACAAAGGCGCCGTTAAGGTGCTCGCCGACAAAGTGGGTACGTTCCTAGTGCCGTTAAGAGTGGGCGCACTATTGGAAAAGTGGGGCGTGGATAAAGAGAAGATCATTGAGTTGAATTGGTGGGAATCGGCAACGGCCTCAGACATTGAGTTCACGTTAACGCCGACACAGCACTTCTCTGGCCGTGGCTTGCTTGATCGTGACCAAACACTGTGGGGTAGCTGGGTTATTAACGCTTCAGACAAGAAAGTCTTCTTTAGCGGTGATTCTGGTTACTTCAATGGCTTTAAAGAGATTGGCGACCGTTTTGGGCCGTTTGATTTAACCATGGTTGAAACGGGTGCGTATAACTCACTTTGGGCGGATATTCATATGTTCCCAGAACAGAGTGTTCAGGCACACATTGATCTGCAAGGTAAGGTGATGATGCCAATCCACAACAGTACCTTCGACCTTTCTATGCATGATTGGCAAGACCCAATGGAACAAGCACTGGCGATTAGCAAAGAGCGAGATGTACAAATGGTAAGCCCGGTGATGGGTGAACGTTTGGTGATCTCAGAGCCTGTACCTGTTCAGGCATGGTGGAAACTAGCATCGAATTAGAGCTGTCATCCAAATAGACATAGCTAAACCACTAAGCTGTACAACCCAACTTATACACGAAACGCCACCGATCTTACGATTCGGTGGCGTTTTTTAGTTTTATTTTTAAGATCAGCTTTCTAAGTTCTGCGCCATTTTCTTCGCAATTTTTCTGAATTGTTCTAACTCGTCTTCGGCCATGCCTTTGGTCATTCTCTTCAGCATGTCTCGATCGATATCCGAGACCTTACTCATGATCTCTTGACCCTTATCAGTCAGAACCAATAACTGGCTGCGCTTGTCTTCCGGGTTCGGAGACTTCTTCACAAGTTCCTGATTGATCAAGGCATTAATGAGCCGAGTGACCTGTGCTTTATCACGATCTAGGAAGTGTGCGATATCGATAGCGGTACATGGAGACTTCTTAGTAATGATCTTCATGACACGAATGTTCATAGGTGCGATCTCTGAGTCTAAGCTCTCAATCTGTTCGCTCATTTGACGTTTCAAAGAGTGCACTAGACGAAAGATTGATTCTAGCGATGTGTTATCAGACATAAACTATCCTTAGAAATATAGTTGACATTATCAACTACTGTATTTATAGTTGACATTATCAACTTAATTGTTCGTAAATTCAAGACAGGAAATAGATATGACGATTCAAGCAACTCTAACGCCAACTCTTCCTGAGCAAAAAGGCACACCGGTTTTATACAAAGTTTTGGTCATGATGAGCTTAATGCTGACGATTGGCGGCAGTTTAACGGCTGTGATGACTTACATGAATGTCGGATTCGGCGAGGAATTTATTGGCAACTGGCTTTCTTCGTTAGCCCTTGTTGTCGTGATCATGATGCCAATGGGCACGGTGATGATGGCTTTAGTCACCAAAGCCGTTGCTAGAGTGTTCACAACTTATAGCGAGAAAGTTCGCAACCTGATCGTAGGACTGATCATGGCATTCATAATGGAGTCCATGATGGCATTTGTAACAGCGGCAAATAACATTGGATTTTCGGATACATCGGCGTTTACCAGTGGATGGTTTAATGGATTTATTGCCGCACTTCCCATTGGCCTTGCGATCATGGTCGTGATGTCGATGACGGTTAAACCTAAGCTCGAACGATTCATGAAGAGCTAACCAAAACACTTTTTAAGCATTTTAGGAGGTCCAAATGAAAGCATTCACAGGCAAACACAATAACTACCGTATCACTATCGAAGAAGTGAACATCAAAGAAGATCGTGAACTTCAAACCATGCAGTTTGAAATTGAAGACAGAGAAGATATGTTCGCGATTGTTGAGAAGATCAAACATGACAGCGGCTTAGATGAGCAATCAGCAGCGCGACTAGGAGTGAGCATTCGCTTGTTAGGCCCATTGATGATGCAAGATAGAAAACACCCTCTGTTTGTTGATTTTATGCCTCACTTCAGAAACTTCATGCAGAATTTGAAGAAGACGTTGAAAGGGCAGTAAAGCCTAACCATCAGCAACACATCGAAAAGCCAGTAACGAACTTACTGGCTTTTTTACATTTAAATCAAAATAGTTTCAGTTGTTTGCGTCTAGAATATGCGAAAATTGATGGCTGAATTTTCGGTGTAGCACCGTTGTTGAATTGTCTATTCAAGCTTTAAGAAATCCGATATTATATTGGTCATAAAACTAAAGGTGGTATTATATGACAAATGTATTTAAACAAGCAGCTGAAGAACTGTTGAGTCGTCGTGTTGCTGGCACCAAAGCACCAAGATTGGACGAACAGTACCGTCCGAATAACTTGGAAGATGCGCTAAAGATCCAATCTTCAATGATCGATTTGAAAAGCGATAAAGTCGGCGGTTGGAAGTGCTTACTTCCTCTGGCTGAAGACAAGTTTGTTGTTGCGCCAATCTTCTCGGGCAGCGTTCAACAAGGCGAAGTTTGTGAACTGTTTGCTGACAACGGCGTAGTACGCGTTGAGCCTGAAATCGCATTTACGCTTGCTAAGAGCCTGCCTGCAAGCCAAGAAGGCTACAGCGAAGAGCAAATCAACGAAGCGATTGGTTCTTGCCACATGGCACTTGAGTTAATGCAGTCTCGTTTTGCGGATGACAGCGGCGCTGAGTTCTATGAAAAGCTGGCCGATGGCCTAGTAAACCAAGGTCTATTTATTGGCTCTGAGATTGATCGCGAAAAAGCGTTCACTTCTGCAGAGATCAGTATTGAAGTGACTCAAGGCGAGCAAGTTCAAGCATTCGACGGTAAGCACCCGAATACACTGCCACCAAGCCCAATTTACTGGCTGATTAACTACATGACACGTCGTGGTGTTGATTTCCAAGCGGGTGAAGCCATTATCACGGGCTCTTACTGCGGTATCGTGGAAATGGAATTCGATAAACCAACGACCTTCCACTACGAAGGCATTGGTGAATACCAAGTAACGTTCAAGCAGAAACGCTAACTTCTAGCGGCGCACTATCTGTTATCGAAAGGCTGTTTACTGATGAGTAAATAGCCTTTTTTATTACGTGATGCTTAATAGGGTTCTTATTACTTTGCATTAAATTAGGCGTTTAGACGTCTAGACGTTGACAAGTTCTAAGTGTGACATTAGTCTGCTCACCTTCCTGTTCTATTGTGTTGTCGTTCCATGTCCAATTCAAAAAATTCTAACGCGGTAATTGCCCCTTCTGCAGTGGCGCTTATCCCTCTGATCGTTTTCCTTGCGCTGTTTATTGGCGTGGGTACATACCTGTCGCTACAAGGCGTCGATTTTGCTTTCTATCAACTTCCAGCTCCGATTGCGGCTCTGCCTGCTGTGATGTTAGCGTTGCTATTGAGCAAAGATAAATTGAACCGTGCGATTGAGCAGTTCTTAGGTGGCGTGGGTCACAAAGACATTATCGCAATGTGTATGATCTACCTATTGGCGGGTGCTTTTGCTGCTGTGGCTAAAGCTTCTGGTGGCGTGGACGCGACGGTAAACCTTGGTCTATCGGCTATCCCAACGAGCATGATCCTACCGGGCATCTTCCTTATTTCGGCGTTCATTGCGACAGCAATGGGCACCTCTATGGGTACTATCGCTGCGGTTGCTCCTGTTGCACTAGGCATTGCTGACTCAGCTGGTATGAGTATTCCTCTAACCGCTGGCGTAGTGCTAAGTGGCGCTATGTTTGGTGACAACCTTTCTATCATCTCAGATACCACGATTGCCGCGACTCGCTCGCAAGGCTGTGAGATGAGAGACAAGTTTAAAGAGAACATCCGTATAGCACTTCCTGCTGCACTTATCGCGATTGTTATCTTTGCTTTCAACAGCACAGCAACTCAAGTTCCTGAAACAGGCCCAATTGAATGGCTGAAAGTCCTTCCGTACATCACTATTTTGATTCTTGCTGTATCGGGTATGAATGTATTCGTTGTGCTGACGATTGGTATCTTGCTGGCGGGTGGCGTGAGCCTAGGTTCTGTTGAGAACTACGGTATGACGGATTACGCTCAAGATATCTACGCAGGCTTCGGCAACATGCAGGAGATCTTCTTACTGTCGATGCTGATTGGTGGTTTGAGTGAGCTGATGCGTCGCCAAGGTGGATTAGCATTTCTGACTAACTTAGTGAGCGGTTTGATTCGTGCATTTGGTTCTTCTCACTCTAAGCAAGCGAATGGCCGCGCAAGTGAGCTAGGCATTGCAGGCTTGGTATCAATGGTGAACCTATGTACGGCAAACAACACCGTAGCAATCATTGTTTCTGGTAGTGTGGCTCGCCAATTAGCTGAAGAGAACGATGTATCTCCACGCCGCTCTGCAAGCTTATTGGATATCTTCTCGTGTGTGATTCAAGGCGTACTGCCTTACGGTGCTCAGGTGTTGCTATTGGGCTCTGTGTTTAACCTATCGCCGCTAGAGATCGTGTCTAACTCTTACTACTGTTTCGCGCTTGCTATCGTGGCTGTGGTCGCTGTGTTTATTAAACACCCAGCGCGTAAAGTGGCTCAAGCATAGTAGTCATTGACCAAACTGAGTGATCACTGACTCTGATAAGAAGGCTCCTTAATAGGAGCTTTTTTGTGCATGAAACTCATGGTTTGAAAATTCAATGTACGTCTTCAAATACAAGAAAACCGCCTAAGTAGACGGTTTCTAATTTCGTTATAGTGGTTTTCAAGTTTATTGTAGTGTGAATGACAATTAGGCTTGAGAGCTTTAATTCAGCTTCGTCGTCACGAACTCTTTGTTTCTAACCATTAACCACATCAGGCCGCCTAGCGTACCGATGGATAATTGAATAAAGCCTAGGTTTTCAATCAGTGACTCTGGGCGTATTGAAACTAATACCATACCAAGCGAACCACAAATCATGCTGAAGAACTGAATCAGTGCGACGGCAGAGCCCGTGTCATGATCTTGTTGATTCAACATTAAGTTGGTGCCCGGTACTCGCATGATGATCGCCATTAATGTTGCTGGAGCAGCGATGAACATAAAGAACCAAGGGGACAGGTCGCCAATGGTTAGGGTGAAGATGCCCGCAAGCGCCAATAAAGCAAAACATCCTGAGATGACCTTTTGAACCGGCATTCGGTAGGACAACTTCATGTAAATTGTTGGACCAAATGAGGCGCATAATGCATTGAATGCGAACGCGTAGCTAAACTGTTGTTCGGTCAATCCAAAGTGATCGATGTAGATATAAGAACCCGCCGCAAGAAAGCCCATCAACGCCATCGGTATGATAGAGAAAATGACCAGTAGCTTGAGGAACGAGCTGTTTTTCATGACCACGCCCATTCTTCCCCATGAGCGGAACATAGAACCTTGGTATTTGCTTTCGAGTGTTTCTCGATAGCAGCAAGCTAAAACTGACGCAAATGCACTAAAAATGGCGAGGGTGACGAACATCATTCGCCAAGACGCAATTTTCAGTAGAAAGGCACCAAATACAGGCGCAACCATTGGCGCGATGATCACCAGTGACATGATAGTCGCCATGATCTTTTCACGTTCTCGGCCATCATAAAGATCTTTGACAATGGCGGTAGCGATAACGGTGATAGCACTACCAGCAAAGGCTTGGAATACACGAGCACCAATTAACTGTTCGATGCTATTGGTCATCGCGCACAATATGCTCGCGACCATATAACCCGCTAATCCAATTAATAGGATCGGCTTACGACCGAATTTCTCGCTGAGCGGCCCCCAAAATAAAAGACCAATAGCGTAAGTAACGAAGTAGCTGCTCAGGGTTAGGTTGACCATTGATCGGTCAGTATTAAACACGTCGACCATCTGCGGAAGCGCAGGTAGGTAAAGGTCGATGGTCAATGGAGGGAAAGCACTTATTATGACGAGAAAAAATAGCATACCGGTCTTTCCCAGTACTGGTTGTGGTCTCTTCAAGGTCGCTCTCCGTTGTCCAAGGTAGGTTTTTAATTGGTGTGATAGTATCTTTAGGTTTTGTATGATTAGTTATCTCAAAGCTCTAAAATCAGCAAGGATTTGTGACCTCTAAATGTTTAACATCGAGTTGAAAGGTTCAAGCCAGCAAGTACCTATGCTGGCTTGAGGGTATACTTAGAACTTAAATTTAGCAATCTGAGTGGAGAGGACAGTAGTTTGCGTCAAGATATCATTGGATACGTTTGCCAAATCGTCATTCACGTTAACTAGTTCTTTTGCACTACTATCAAGAGACTGCATATCATTTGCGACTTTTGAACTAACGTTTGACTGCTCTTCGCAGGCGGATGCAACAGAATCTACCATGCCATTGATGGACGTTACGGAAGAGATAATGCTCGATAGTGCTTGCTGTATTTCATCTGCGCTGGTTTTTGTTTGCTCCACTAAAGCTTTCGAGCTCTGTGTTGCAACAAATGACTCGTTTGCTTCTTTTTGTAGGCGTTCAATAATAGATTCAATTTCATTGGTTGAATCATGGGTTTTAGACGCTAATGAGCGCACTTCATCCGCAACAACCGCAAAACCACGGCCAGACTCACCGGCCCGTGCCGCTTCAATAGCTGCATTCAA
>NZ_JBFSSD010000063.1:0-27054 GCF_041466145.1 Vibrio sp. 10N.239.312.D08
AGACTGTGACAGAGTCCTTCGGTAATTAGACCGTCAACCTCCCTCGGTAATCACATCACTACTCATTTTTGCCTTTTTCATTAGCATTAAAACTCAATCTATCGACCGTATTGCTCAATAATAAAGTGCTCAAAATCATCACACATTTGGTCATTCGACTTTGCATTATTCGCTAATTCAGTTGCTCCATCAACGATCGATACCTTCGCATTCAAATCCGCGACTGGTGCACGTTCTCTTGTCGACAGCTGTTTGATTTTTTGCTCCTCAATCGCCCAAGCTTCTTCTGGCAATAAGTTGCACTCGTCAGCGAGGTATTTTGCATTAAAACCTTCCCCAGTCAGGCTTTCGATTGTCCCATTATGATTCACGCTATTGCCTTGGTGCCAATAGTGCTTAGCTAACAAAGGGCCGATTTTTGGGTTGTCCGTTAAGTAGCCAAACTTATCGGTGAAATATGCACGAGTTTGATACACCGCCATATGAGCCAGCAGGTAACCTTGATACGCGCAAGACGCTTCATCCGACAACAGATGCGGGATCGCCATTAATGGGCGAGGGCTACAAGCTAATCCAAGAATCGTTTTCTCACTGCTACGAGCAAGAGCGGTGATCTTTTCAGGTGTCAGATCTTCATCCGCCAATTCGTAAAGTGCTCGCTCGAAATACGGAACCACTAAAATGCTGCGTTCTTGATAGGCTCTGAAGGGTTGTTTGTTATCGATGATTGCTTTGATTAACTCGTCAGGTACTGCTTGGCCATCTGCATTAAGCGCGTATTGTTTGAGCCAATCGGCGTCATTCAACAAGCTGTCGCAGAACATGGATTGAGTTTCGGCATAAGCCATCGAGGTTGGTGCAAATTCTTGAGAGAAACAAGGCGCGTTCATCTTAACGTTGGCGAAATGCGCTGCGTGGCCGCCCTCGTGAAATAGCGTGTTGATACCATCATAACCGCTGCCGATTTGGTCGGGCTTGGCGTTGCTCGTGAAGTTAACTTGAGCCGCTACCCAAGTGTCTTGATCGTAGAAAGAAGGGATAGGACCATGGCAGAAGCCATTAGGGTACTTACCTTTGCGATCAAGCAGATCCAATTTTAATGTCGCTTGAGAGTATTCGATGTTTAGGCGACCAAATGATTCAATCCAGCGTCGAAGTGACTTTGAGAATGGAACATAAGGATCAAGATCATTCATAACGTCACCTGCAAAAGAGTAGGTAAAGTTATGGGCTTGAAGTGCATTCTCGCCTTTCTGCTCAGCCAAATTGGCTAGGCTTTGCTGATGGCTATCACGCGTGCGTGCTTCGAAGTCATCCAGAATCGTAAACAGTTGTTCTGTCGTCATCTGTTCGGTTTTTACCACCGAGTAATCAAAGAAGGTTTTAAAACCCAGTGATTGAGCAAATTGGTTACGTTTTTTGATCAGTTCAATAAAGCCGTTAGCCAGCAGCCATTGCTCTAAATCTAATAGTGCTTGATGTGCAGAAAGCCTAACATGTTCATTACCATTACTTCTAACGGCTGAACCTAAAACGGGCAGTGACCCTTCTGTTTCATCGCCTGTTTCATTTACGTAAGTCATCACGTGATTCTGTTTTTTCTCAAACAGTTCAGCCTCAAACTTTATGAGTTCGGCTTTAAGCTTCTGTGACTGTTCAGACTCAATAGCGTGAGATCTAAAGGTCGCTAACCAACCATTCAAGCCTGTCAGTGTACTCTCTTTTTCGAGGGGATCTTGAATTTCATCGATAACAGCGAGTTGCGTTTCGATAGCAGTAATCTGTTCGGCAGAGCTAAGAAATTCCGTCCACTGAGTCTGCGCGAGTGTCGAACCATCGTGGTCGTCACTGATCCCCATATATGTATCCCAAAAGAAGTCTTCTTTCGCTTTATGAGTCGCAAGATACTTTTGATTCAATTGGTTGAGATAGTTCGTTGCAGTCATGACATTCCTTGAAAATTAACCAGTAATTTCAACATTATGACACATTCATTGAATGTATTTTGTGATGATAGATATAACTGAATGCAAGTCACAGCCTATCGGTTTACTTTACAGCGTATTAGTGATAATTAATTAACTGTTAATGATTTGTTGTTTGCTAGTATTAATTAGAAATAGTTCGCTGATTTATCCAGCCTTTTATTGAGTAAATTGATGTACTCAAGGTCAGCGTTTTTGTAAGGAAGAGTTTTAGGATGGATCCTATTTTATATATCGAAGTTGGTGGTGTTGTTTGGCAAGTATTCCCTGATGGTACTTGGCTTCAATTACCTGCTACGCAGCCAAAAGTTGAAGGCGTGCAAGTCGTCAGCATTGAACCTCAGAACTTACAAGAGGCTCAGCCCTTAACTGCACCACAAATCGCCGCAGTTGAACAACAGTTGGAAAAGGTGGTCACCGAACTCGTCAACAACATTGAAAGCGCACCTCAACAGCCTAACTCAGAAAATGACCAACCTAGTTCCAGCGCCTCTTTTATTGTTTATGTTCGTTCCACCTTAGATGAAACGCTCGCTGAGGCGGGTTTTGATACGCGTCCTGCAGAATATGCCGACGAAGATACAACCTCGAATGAGGGTAACCTTGATATTCTGTTACCTAGTGCACTATTAACCGTTGATATTTTGGATGGTGGAGACGGTTACGAAAATCAGTTTGAAGTACCAAGTGTCACGATTACGGGCACGGCAGTGGATGTTCGAGACGGGCGTACCGTTGTTCTGACCATCACTGATGTTAACGGAAACACAGTAACCACCACAGCCATCACAAGCGATGAAACGTATGTCGTCAATGGCGTCGACCTCTCTTCATTGGAGGAGGGGGATCTTCAAGTCGATGCTGTCATTGCTGATGATTTTGGCAATAGCATTGCAGCTAACGATTCCACAATCAAAGACACATTAGCCAACATTGAGGTTGACTTCGATGGCTTTGGTGATGAGTTTTATAACAAGTTTGAAGTAGAGAATGGCGCATTAGTTGGTACTGTAGTCAATGTTGAAGATGGACAGACTATTTCAATAACGATTACAGACAGTAACGGCTTATCTGTGAGTTACTCAACGGTAGTCTCAGGAAATAGCTGGACGCTCGAAAACCAAGATTATTCCAATTTCGCCGAAGGTGAACTCACTGTTGTTGCAAGCACCATAGATATTGCCGGAAACCCTACCACAGCAACGGATACCATAGAAAAAGATACGATTGACCGGATTCTCGTTCGATTTGATGGATTTGGTGATAACTATTATAACGAAAATGAAGTTGGCAAAGGTGCTCTGATTGGAGCGATCTTTAATGTCGAAGACGGCCAAGCTATTGATATTAAGATTACAGATAGCAATGGTTTATCTGTTGACTATACCACAGTTGTTTCTGGTAATTTTTGGAGCCTGAAAGACCAAGATTATTCTGGCTTTGCCGAAGGTGAGTTGACGGTTGTTGCTAGCACGACTGATGTTGCAGGCAATACTATTTCTTCTACCGATACAATTATCAAAGACACGTTAGTGAACATTGGTGTTGATTTTTCTGCCTCTGATGATGAGTTTTATAACCAAGCTGAAGTCTCTAATGGAGCCTTGGTTGGTACTGTGGCAAATGTGGAAGATGGTCAAACTATATCCATTACGATCACCGATGTTAGTGGCAAATCGGTTGATTATTCCACGGTTGTGTCTGGAGGTACTTGGACTCTGACTGGCCAAGACTATTCAGGTTTTGCTGAAGGTGAGCTAACGGTTGAAGCAAGCGTTACGGACGTTGCGGGCAATACAGCAACATCTAGCGATACCATCGTCAAAGATACACTAGTTAGTATTGGCGTCGATTTCTCTGCATCGGATGATGAGTATTACAACTCAGCAGAAGTGAGCAATGGCGCAGTGGTTGGAACGGTACTAAATGTTGAAGATGGGCAAACCATTTTCATTACTATTACGGATAGTGCTGGCACCTCGGTTGATTATTCCACGGTTGTGTCTGGTGGTACTTGGACTCTCACTGGTCAAGATTATTCAGCCTTTGCGGAAGGTACGCTAACGGTAGAAGCAAGCGTTACGGACGTTGCAGGCAATACCGCCACTTCTAGCGATACCATCGTCAAAGATACGTTGGCGGACATCAGTGTGGATTTTGATGGTTTTGGTGATGAGTATTACAACTCTGCCGAGGTCAGTAATGGCGCATTAGTTGGCACGGTGACCAATGTTGAAGATGGCCAAGAAGCTTCAATCACTATCACTGATGTTGATGGTAAATCAGAAAATTATACCGCGATAGTTTCTGGTGGTGAATGGACATTAGTCGGCCAAGACTATTCGGGTTTTGCAGAAGGTATCTTGACTGTAGAGGCTACAGTTAAGGACGTTGCAGGCAATACTGCTACTTCTAGCGATACTATCGTCAAAGATACGTTGGCGGACATCAGTGTGGATTTTGATGGTTTTGGTGATGAGTATTACAACTCTGCCGAGGTCAGTAATGGCGCATTGGTCGGCACGGTTACCAATGTTGAAGATGGTCAAGAAGTTACTATCACCATCACCGATGTTGATGGCAAGTCAGAAAATTATACCGCGACAGTCACTGGTGGCGAATGGACTCTCACAAGTCAAGATTATTCAGCCTTCGCTGAAGGCACTTTAACGGTAGAAGCCACGGTTACAGACATTGCGGGCAATACAGCGACCTCCAGTGACACAGTTGTCAAAGATACGTTGGCGGACATCAGTGTCAATTTTGATGGTTTTGGTGATGAATATTACAACTCTGCCGAGGTCAGTAATGGCGCATTAGTTGGCACGGTGACCAATGTTGAAGATGGCCAAGAAGCTTCAATCACTATCACCGATGTTGATGGCAAGTCAGAAAATTATACCGCGACAGTTACTGGTGGTGAATGGACATTAGTCGGCCAAGATTATTCAGCCTTCGCTGAAGGCACCTTAACGGTAGAAGCTACGGTTACCGACATTGCGGGCAATACAGCGACCTCCAGTGACACAATAGTCAAAGATACGCTGGCAGACATCGATGTCGATTTTGATGGTTTTGGTGATGAGTATTACAACTCCGCCGAAGTGAGTAATGGCACTTTGGTCGGAACGGTGACCAATGTTGAAGATGGCCAAGAAGTTTCAATCACCATCACCGATGTTGATGGTAAGTCAGAAAGTTATACCGCGATAGTTTCTGGTGGCGAATGGACATTAGTCAGCCAAGACTATTCGGGTTTTGCTGAAGGTACGCTAACAGTAGAAGCAAGTGTTACAGACGTTGCGGGCAATACTGCTACTTCTAGCGATACCATCGTTAAAGATACGTTAGCGGACATCAGTGTGGATTTTGATGGTTTTGGTGATGAATATTACAACTCTGCCGAGATGAGTAATGGTGCACTGGTCGGCACGGTGACCAATGTTGAAGACGGTCAAGAAGTTTCAATCACTATCACCGATGTTGATGGCAAGTCAGAAAATTATACCGCGACAGTGACTGGTGGCGAGTGGACTCTAACTGGCCAAGATTACTCTGCCTTCGCTGAAGGTACGCTAACAGTAGAAGCAAGCGTTACGGACATTGCCGGTAATACGACAACTTCTAGCGATACCATAGTCAAAGATACGTTAGCGGACATCAGTGTCGATTTTGATGGTTTTGGTGATGAGTATTACAACTCTGCCGAGGTCAGTAATAGCGCATTAGTTGGCACGGTGACCAATGTTGAAGATGGCCAAGAAGTTTCAATCACTATCACCGATGTTGATGGTAAGTCAGAAAGTTATACCGCGATAGTTTCTGGTGGCGAGTGGAGTCTCATTGGTCAAGATTATTCAGCCTTCGCTGAAGGCACGCTAACAGTAGAAGCTACGGTTACGGACATTGCGGGTAATACTGCAACTTCTAGCGATACCATCGTCAAAGATACGCTAGCGGATATCAGTGTCGATTTTGATGGTTTTGGTGATGAGTATTACAACTTAGCCGAAATTACTAATGGTGCCTTGGTTGGCACGGTTGAGGATGTTGAAGACGGTCAAACGATCACTATTACCCTTACCGATAGCCTTAATGTCTCCCAAGTTTATACGACCACAGTAGTTGGCGGAAATTGGACGCTGACAGGTCAAGACTATTCGGGGTTTGCAGAAGGAATCTTAACCGTAGAGGCTAGCGTTACGGATGTTGCGGGCAATACTGTTACTTCTAGCGATATAATCGTTAAGGATACTCTGGCAAGTATCACAGCAAAATTCGATGATGCCGACAACATACTCAACACTGAAGAGGTTCAATCTGTTCGTCTACAAGGTGTTGTTCAAAATGTAGAAAATGGACAGCCTATTACCGTCACAGTTTCGGATAGCAATAATCAGTCTATCACGTTACAAACCGTAGTTGTTGCAGGGGCTTGGAGCATCGATGATGTCGATCTGTCTGCATTTGCGGATGGCAACATTACCGTAGAAGCAGTTACCGTTGATATTGCAGGTAATGAAACAACGGGCACAGACTCGACAGGAAAAATTGATACCGTCCCACCTGTTATCGATATTGATACCTTATCTGGTTTCAACATCTTAGATTTTCGTAGTGGTGATTTAACCACCATGCAGGGTACGACCGATGTTTCCGAAGGTTTACCTGTCTACATAGAGATCAATGATGGTACGCAAACGCTGACTTTTGAAGGTGTAGTTGATGCGTCCGGTGGCTGGCTAGTTGAGAATATTGATGTCTCTAGCTTAGACCCATCTACTGAGTGGATTATCGATGCGAGAGTTGTTAACTCGATTGGTAATGAAGTCAGTGATGACATGCCAAGTATTATACTGCCAGATTCAGTCTCATTTTCTGAAAGTACGGTTGGTATCTTTGGAGATCAAACCCAAGTCGCTGACATCAATATTCAGTTTGCTGACGAGTTCGCTTTTAGTGCAAACCAAGTCTCTGCCGAGGGAGTGACGTCTCAAGGTCAATCTATCGCTATTGCATTAGAGTCTGACGGCCAAGTGCTCAAAGCAACACGAACCGATGGAACACTGGTTTTCGAAGCTAAGATTGTTGGAGATACCGTTGAGATCTCCTTTTACCAAGCGGTTGACCAACAGGCTGGTGAAGAGTTACTTCAAACTTCGATTGTTATCGAAGGACTTCAAATAGATGATGATGGAACTACTGAGCTAGTTTTAGGTGAACTACCAATTACGATTTTAGATTCCGAGCCTTTGTTGTTCGGCGAGTCATACTCGATGGTTGAAGGTGAAACATCGTCAGGCAACGTTCTCAGTAATGACATTGACCTTGATACCGCACTGACGATTAGTAGCGTCGAAGTAGGGGGAATCAGTAAAGACATTTCAGGTGCAACTCCTGCGGTGTTTAATACCGGGGATGGGGTATTGACCGTATTTGCTAATGGACAGTGGACCTTTGAAGCAAATCGAAATCTAGATCATAACCAAGAACATACCGTTACCTTCAATTACGTTGCCGCTGACTCTAGTGGTGATTTTGGTTCTGCAACGGCGACCATTGATATCACTGATGGTGCGGCAGGACAGATATTGGATGATTCGAAAACGGTGACGGAAGTCGACGTGACCTCTGGTTCGCAAACCATCAATGCTCAATTTACGATATTAGGTGGTTCGGATAACCCAGACCCCGATTCTATACAATTTAGCTCAGAGACCGTCGCGCAACTAGAAGCATTAGGTATCACTTCGGGGGGCGATTCTACGGCACTTTCTTACACCCTCAGCGCTGACGGTCGTACTATTACAGCTAAGCAAGGTGACGATGATGTGTTCTCGTTTTCAATGACGACAACGGTCGACGGGAATAATGTACTTGCTGATATTGTGTTTGTGATTGAACACCCACTCGATCATGTTCTTACCAGTGATTTACTCACGATTCCGTTGAATATTATTGGTACAGATACTGATGGCACTGCTTTAGAAAACGGTCAAATATCATGGGTGGTAGAGGACGGTAATGATCCGAGTTTGGTTCTTGATTCAAATGCTTCAGTCAACGAGTCGGATCTAAGCAATGATCCTATCGGTGAAGTCAGTAGCACCGGAACCTTCAGTGTTGGGATTGGCAGTGATTACTTAGACAGTGTGTTCTTTGATCTAGCAGATCAACCTCAGCTCTTCAGCGGCGGTGAACAGATTTATTACACTGTTTCTGAGGATGGAACATTATTGACTGGCTACGCCGGACCAGTAGTGGGTGGCGATGTTGCCTTTACTGTGAGTTTTGCCGCGCCCGCATCCGGTGATGTAGACAGCAGTGTGGATTATGTCTTCACTCTTTATAAAGGCTTAGATCAAACCAATGGTACGGATTCTCTTCCTTTTACCGTTACTGCTCGCGATTCAGATAATGATGAAACCAAACTAGACCTTAACATCTCTATTACTGACGGTGGTGAACCGTTTATTGGAAGTGGAACTGTTGAACTATCTGAAACCCCTATCGCCAATACGACACCAGATAGTGTAAAACAAAGCGCAGTGGTAAATTTGGATATCACGGCATCGCATGATCCTATCGTTTATCTTGGTATTGATGTGACAAACGGTCAGGCGGTTTTAGATGGTGATGGGGAAGCCGTTACTCATAATGGTGAAGCTTTAACTTGGAGAGACAATGGTGACGGCAGTTTCGATGCGATATTAAGTAATGGCGATGTCATTATGCAGATTCGTCTACCTTCGGACTATTTCCTAGAAGCCAATGCCTCCGGTACAGTTGCCGTTGAGATTGATCTATATCGCTCTATTGACCATGGCACTGGGTTAAAAGATACCGAATTGAATATACCGACAACGGTTGTCGTTATTGATTCAGACGGTTCGCGATCCACTCAAGAGTCAGATATTAAAATATACGATGGTAAGGATCCTGCATTCTCGATTGTAGGCAGCATATCTGTCGATGAAGATGGACTCATTGGTGACAAGGAACAAACAGGGACTGAAGAACCAAGTCCATCGATAGCTATTATCCAAGGATCGGACGATATCGCATCCGTTTCAATCAACATCGATGCTTTTGATGCCCTCGGTTACAGCAGTGGCGGACGAGCGATATCTTTGCAAGAAGTGAATGCCGATGGCTGGTATTACGCTCAAGATACGTCGGGTAACGATATCTTCCGAATTCGTTTTAACAACGATGGCACTACAGAGTTCAATCTGTATGCGCCGCTCGATCATGCAACGGGTGATGGTGAAAACAACCTAGCTGTGAATTTTGAACTGGTTATCACTGATGTCGATGGTGATAGCTCTGATCCTGCTATCTATTCAGTCAACGTTACGGATGCGGTTCCAACTTCACGAAGCGGTTCTATTGAAATGGTTGAGGGTGATGACCTCAATGGACAGTTCCTAACCGAAGAGTTCGCAGGTGCCGATGGCGCAACCATTGTAAGTTTTGACTATCGCGGTACTACCTATACCTTTGATAACGCAGGCACTCCTATCACGATTAATCTAATTAATGATTATGATGGTGGGTCTACTTACGGTCAGTTTACGCTTTCTTCAGATGGTAGCTACCAGCTGACTACAAATCCCAATGTATCAACAGACCCGGCAGATCCTAAGATCGTCGATGACATCGATTATCTGGTGCGAGATGCGGACGGTGATAAAGTTACCAGTACTGCTGAGCTTATTCTGGATGATAACGAAGGTTTTATTCGTTATGAAGATTCTGAAACCACAGAAGACAATGACGCGATTATCGTTGTAAGTGTGGCAACCGGCGATGTCGACCAAAGCGAAACCGTTACTGCTATCGAGTTCTCAGAAGCATCGCTAAACGGTGGTAGCTTGTACCTTGATGGGGTGTTGCTTCAAGTTGTAGACGGCAAGGTCACCTTGTCTGGAAGTCAATTGGCAGCGATTGATAGTCAGTTCACTGGGCCTAATGGACAGTTGACTTATCGTCCCGCGCTTCATGAATCCAATACCACCTCAACGGTTATCCTAGCGATCAACGCAATCATTAGCACTGATACGGATCCTAAAGAACTGACGGCTGATGTTGCAGTGTCTGTTTTACCGGTGGCTGATGCACCGGATTGGTCGGCTTCCGTATTCTCCTATCATTCAGTAGAAGATGACTCAGACCCAGTCAGTTTGGACATAACAGCTCAGCTGGTGGATCAAGATACGTCAGAAACATTGAGCTACCAGATTAGTGGGATTCCTGACGGCTTGAATTTGACGTTAAATGGCAACGCAGTCAAAGAAGGGAAATCTTACACACAGGCTCAGATTGATAAAATGGAAATCAGGGCTGACGACAACCTAGCGGGTCGCTTTGAGTTTGAGATTACTGCGGTTGCAACAGAGTCTGGCAATTCATTCGCTGACCCAGATGATAAAACGGCAAGTATTGTACATACCGTTACTGTCGATATTTCACCTGATGCTGATACTCCTCATGTGTCTGTTAAAGACTACAAGGGACTAGAGGATGAAGCTATTTACCTCAAAGACGTTATTGAAGGCGCTTTGGCGGACACCGATGGTTCTGAATCGTTAAGTTATATTATCCAAGTTCAAGATGGCTGGTCTGTTGAAGGTGATGGTACCGCAAAGATAGGCAATAATTCCTATTCAGTCACTGCCGAAGCTATCGCCAATGGTGTTGCTTATATTCAGCCTAAAGAAGACGTCAGTTCCTTTACTGAAGATCTGTCAATAGACGTAACAGCAATAGCGACTGAGTCGACGATCGATTCACTTATTCCTATCAATGGGCAAGCGTCAAGTGATACAAAAACCATCAATATCTTTTTGAAAGGTGTTGTGGATGAACCTATCGCGGTAGACGGTGGTAATGGTCATTGGCAATACGACAGTGACAGTAAAGTCATCAGCAACCAATCGGTCTTGAATGAAGATGGGTTAATACAGCTCGACTTCCTCATACAAACGACGGATGACGATGTTTCAGAAGAGATCAACATACTGCTTACTAACATTCCTGAAGGCACTTTGCTGGTGGATGCGTTGGGTGAACCAGTCTCGCTGACGATTGCGTATGTTGATGATGTGACAGGGCCCGTATTCCAAGTTTCTAACGCTCAACTGGATGATCTGTATCTCAAGCCAGTTCTTGATTTTAGTGGTGAATTAGAACTCACTGTTATTGCTATCTCAACTGAGCCCGATGGTGATTCGGGCGAGTTTCCTATGACACTTAAAGTAGAGCTAGCGCCGGTCGTTGATCAAGAAGACGGTCAAGTGGTCAGTACTCAAGGCATCGAAGACAGTCAAATCGGCCTGAACCTTGAACCTTCAGTGAATCAGGATATTGATGGCAGCGAATCCTTGACGGGATATGTCATTGATAGCCTACCTGCAGATCTCACTCTTTATTTTGATGGGAGTGTTATTCAGGTCCCAGCTTCAGGCTTAGATTTGGATACTCTACTGGACTCAACAACGCCAACGCTTTCGGATCTTCTAAGCAGCGGCAGGCTTTCTGTTACAGCGACAGAAGATTTAAGCGGAACATTCTCAATTCCTATCACCTATGAAGTCACGGATACCTCTCCAACTGGTGCAACGGATATTAAAGATATTACTGGTTCTATTAGCGTGACTGTAGATGCTCGTGTCGAGCTAGATACTCGATTAGAAGGTTCTACAGAGCTGTTACAGAGTACAGACGGCTCGCCTGTTGATATCTCTAACGCCGTGACGTTCGTCGACGCGGATATCGATGGGTCAGAGTACCTCGATTATATTTTGATCGAGATTCCCGACGGCTATTCGTTGATTGTTGAGCACCCTAATGGTGCCGCTCAAGATAGCTCTGGGAATTGGATCATATCTGCGGATGGGTTAACGAGTGACTCTTTCCAAGAACTCGCAGCGTACATTTTAGATAATGCGACGATTTCCAGCCCAAGTGATACTCCGGTACTGGATATTGTGGTTCGTGCTCGTGTGATTGATGGTGATGATGCGAGATATATTGATGCGACTTTCCCGCTGCAAATTACTGGTCATGACGGCGGTGGCGGTTCTTGTGACCCTGTTGGCCCACCAAGCCCGATTCAACCCGATGGCGAAATTAAAACACCTGAAGGGGAAGATATTGATCTCACTGGCTTGCTAAACACCGATGTTGGCAGTGATCCAGACAATGAAATCTCTTTCTATATTCCTGCCGATTCACTTCCTGAAGGCGTTGAGATCTCCGGTGATGGTGTGATTGCTGAATACGATGCTTCTGGTGAGATCGTCGGTTATTCAATCACTGCAGATGGACTTTCGAAACTAACGTTAACGGGCTTGGATGAAGATTTTGCAGGGTGTATTGATTTCACCATAGAGACAATTGAGACCTCACCATGTAGCGGTGATACGGTGACGACGGCCCAAACCATTAGTATCCAAGTTCTGCCTGTGGTCGATGACATTACGGTTGAAGCCGACTCCACAACCATTCAAGAAGACATCGCGACAGACCTTAACCTTGAACTGGTTCTTGGTGATAGCGTTGAAGATGGACAATTAATCACTGGTGAAGGCAATAGCGCTACCGGTAAAGAAACCGTTAACTCTCTAACGGTGAGCATTTCGAATGGAGCGACCTTGTCTGAAACTCCAACTGACACCGGGTTGTTAGTTGATAATGGCGATGGGACTTGGACGGTCACAGACCCTAGCCGTTTGAGTGATGTGTTAGTTACGCCACCTGAGCATTACAGTGGTGAAATTACCCTCACTGTGACAGCAAATATTACCGATGAAGCGGATTGCGTGACAGAAACGGATACGCAAGATAAAACGACGGTCGTGACTATTACTGTTGAGCCAGTCGCTGATGCGGCGAACTTGATAACAGAGGATATTATCGGAGATGAAGATAATTACATTTCGTTGTCATCACTTAGCGCAGAGCTGATTGACCAAGATGGTTCTGAAAACATGTCGCTTTCGTTGAAGGGAGTTCCTGAAGGCGCAGTTGTCGCGATTAAAATCGGAGACAACTATGAGTTGGTTCCAAACAATGGTGCTGATGGCGGTACCTTCGATGGAAACCCTACCTATGAGTGGCAGTTAGATCCAAGTCAGTTATCTAATCTAGTCATTCTGCCACCAAGAGACTTTAGTGGTGACATTAATCTGTCTCTAGAGGCGATTACTCAAGAAATTGGTACGACGGATATCCGTTATACACAATCTGAATTTACTGTAGGTGTTAACCCTATAGGTGACAAAGTTGAGTTCTTCGATTTACCTGAACAGCTCACTGGAAGTGAAGATGATGGCATCGTGATTCCTCTTGATGCCAATAGCTTTGAAACTAACAGTGATGAGTTTTTAGCAATTACGGTAACAGTGAATGGAACTTCGGACCCATCAGGGTTAGTTGGGTTAGACCGAATTCGAATTGGATCAGAAACCAGTTCTTTCACCAGTGTTGGTGGCATCATACAGGCGACGATCCTCGTTAAAGCAAGTTCTGTTGATGAGCTCGAATTCTTTGCAGGCGATGCGTTTGGTAACCTCGATATTACGATTACCGGCCGAACGGTTGATCAAAATACGGTACTCGGTGAGTTAGTGGTCGACACGGGTGACCCGAGCTCGCAAGACATGACGCTTATTATCACACCAGAGCCTGATGCACCGTTATTGAGCGTTGAATATTCTTCGATCGTGGCAGAAGCAAGTGGCACGATTCCTCTTGGTTTAGACCTTTCTCTTGTAAACCCTGCTGATTCAGAAGTGGGCTTCATTACAATTCATGATATTCCCGCAGGTTTGACGTTCTCACACGGCTCTATGGTCTATGGTCAATATGTGGTGGACTTGGCAGATGTGCCTAACCTAGCGATTACCGGGGGCTACAACAGTGGTGATCAATTTGACCTAACGATAGAGCCGTCTGCAGAGATAGGCAATAACCAAGCGGTCGGGTTACCCCAAACCGTATCGATTGAGTTTGTCGCTGAAGGGGATTCTACGATTACCGCGACAGATGATAACGATCTGTTGATTGGCGGTACAGGCTCTGACAATTTTGTGTTCGCATCTTCAGGCTTAGGGAGTGCAGAAGCACCAAGCTACGATGTGATTCAAGATTTTGATGCGTCTCCAGACACTGATGCAATTGACCTCTCGGGTATTTTGGGAAGCCTAGGGCTTAATACAGGGCTAGGGGCAACACAATATCTAGATTTAGAAGAATCTGGTGAAGGTGTGACCATTTCTATTAAACCTAATGGTGACGAAGACGTTCAACAAAACATCTTGCTAGCTGATGTCACGTACGACGATCTGTATCAAGGTGACAGTAGCAGTGCATTAGAAGCACAAATTTTACAAAAAATGATAGAAGACAATAATTTAACGCTGTAAGTTAGATGTACAGTCTATAAAAGGAAGTTTAGATTGGTAGAACAAAAAGACAGCTGGCTAGCTTGTGTTGAGTGGTTGTGTGAGCATTTTAATGTTCGCAGTCACCCTTCCAAAATAGTGTCTGGCCTACCTTTAAATGAAGGCAGGCTCAATGAATCCCTTTTTCCAAGAGCGATTGAGAAATCGGGGTTAACGCTGAGCCACGTTAAAAAAGAATTATTGAATCAATGTCAGTTCCCTGTTGTTGCTGTTGAGTCCGCGACAGGGTCTCCTCTTGTCGTAACCCAAAGCTCCGTTGGCGACTTTCAAGTATTGAATTGTGAATCCAACTTAAGCCAACAAATTCTCCTTAAAGACTTAGTCATTAAAGTGGATGCATTTGTTTGGCAAGTGGGTGCTCAAGCGCTTGATGACGCCCGTGTTCAGGCACATGAGCGCAATGACAGTAAATCCAACACCCGTTGGTTGTGGCGGGTGGTCAAAGAAGTGAAGCCTTGGTATCGCGATCTGTTTATCGCTTCGTTCTTGATCAACGTGCTTGCGCTAGTGGTTCCGTTATTTACCATGAATGTTTACGACCGTGTTGTGCCAAACCAAGCGTTTAACACGCTTTGGGTATTAGCAGCAGGCGTTGGTATCGTTGTTATTTTTGATTGGGTATTGAGAAGCTCACGAAGCTCTGTGACTGATATGGCTGGGCGCTATATTGATAACAAGTTGTCTTCTCAGCTGTTCTCGAAAGTCCTTGGTATGAAGCTCGAAAATCGACCTCAATCGGTAGGCGCATTTGCCAGACAGCTTCAAGACTTCGATAGCGTGAAAGATTTCTTCACTTCTATCTCGTTAGTCACTTTAGTCGATCTGCCATTCACTTTGTTATTCCTACTGCTTATCGGCTGGCTCGGTGGCGCAATGATGTTCATACCTGTCGCGATCATGCTTGTTTTGATTGTGCTGAGCATCGCGATGAAAGGCAAGGTCGAGAAAACATTCGATGAAACCGCACGTCTCTCGACACAAAGACAAGCCCAGCTGTTTGATTGCTTAACAACCCTTCCGGATATCAAGCAAAACAATGCTGAGGGTATTACCCAGAAGCGTTGGGAACAGACGATTTCGTCGCTCTCTCAATGGCAGACTCAATCTCGTCATTACTCCAATATCGTGACGCACTCTATTCAGTCCAGTCAGCAGATCGTTACCATCACTCTGATCATCTTCGGCGTGTATCAGATCTCTGAAGGCTTGCTGAGTATGGGTGGTTTGATAGCCGTTGTGATGTTGAGTGGGCGCGCTGCAAGTTCGGTGAACCAGCTTTCTCTTCTATTGCTGAGGTTCCAGCAAACACGTTCGGCCGTTGAAGGGCTGAATCAGATTATGGAGCTACCTCAGGAAGAGTCCAAACACCAAGTTATCGACAAAGGAGACTTTGATGGTGGGGTTAGGTTAGATGAAGTGACGTTTACTTATCCAGAGACTCAAAGCCCTGCATTAAAGGAGATTTCCCTAGAGATCAAACCGGGTGAGCGAGTTGGTCTTGTCGGTGCGGCAGGCGCGGGTAAAACAACCCTACTATCGATTGTTGCGCGCCAGTATTTGCCAACAACAGGACAAGCTTTTTATCAAGATATTGATGGGCAATTATGGCCAACCAGTGTTCTACGTAGTGGCATGGGTTGGGTAGGGCAAACCACTAATCTTATTTTTGGCAGTGTTTACGACAACGTTACGCTTGGTGCGACCAACGTTGATGAAGAAAAGCTAAGACAAGCTCTTCAACAGTCGGGTTTGAATGGTTACATGGGGCGCCTAAGCAATGGCCTTGAAACACCTGTCGGTGAGGGTGGTCGGTTACTTTCTGGTGGTCAGCGCCAAGCCGTTGCCATTGCGAGAGCTCTGTATCGTTGTCCAAAGTTATTGATCATGGATGAGCCCACCAGCGCGCTAGATAATCAGGCCGAGATTCAGTTCTTTAATGCACTTCAAAGTATGCCGAGAGAAACCTCAATGCTAATCAGCTCCCATAAGTCTTCATTCTTGATGATGTGTGATCGAGTGATTGTATTGGATAAAGGTCAAATCGTGGCAGAAGGTGAACCTAAAGAAATTCTCTCTTTACAGAAGAAAAGTGTACCTAAAGGTACGAGCCGGTTTAAGACGGTATCTGTGGTGAAGGGAGGTCGTCATGAGTAATGATATTCAATGGACCAACAACCACTTAGCATTCCGCTCTCGAAAGCTGATTTGGTTGAGTGCTCTACTCATTGTATCAATTATCGGTTGGGCTACGTGGGCAACATTAGAAGAAGTCGTGATCGGTGAAGGTAAAGTCGTTCCAAGTCTTTCGGTGCAAACAATTCAGAGCTTAGAAGGTGGACTGGTTCAAGAGATCATGGTGCGACAAGGCCAATCTGTAGTGAAGGGGCAACCTCTAGCTAAGTTAGAAGACACACGTTTTAAGGCGGCGTTTTTAGAGTCGGCTCAACAAGCGGATACCTTGCTTGCTCAGCAATTAAGATTAAAGGCTGAGCTGTCGACGGTCGTTTTAAATAACGATGCGAAAGAGTGGTATGAGCGAGTGGTCTTGGTGCCTCAAGATATTGCGGTTGATGTATCAAGCCACCCTGCGTTAATGAATGCCAAGGCGAACTACCGAGAACGTTTAGGACAGTTGAAGTCTGAACTGGAAGAGGCGGCACTTCGTATCGAGCAACAAGACCAAGCTCGTGTCGATACGTTTAACAATATCCAGACTCTTGAAAGCAGCCTCGAGATTGTGATTCGTGAGCGCAACATGCTGAAAGACGTAGTAGCGAGCGGTGCTGTTGCGGAAGTTGAGCTACTTAAACTCAACCGTGATGTAGTCAAACTCAAAGGTGATATTGCTAGCTCAAAAGTAGCAGCGCAGAAGCAGATAGCTGCCTACTCAGAGTCGATAGCGGATCATCGAAGTATCGCTTTAGATTTTCGTACCAAAGTGCAAGGCCAGTTGAATGAAGTGGCGAGCAAGATAGCGCAGCTGAACGAAAGCCAGCAGGCGATTGCCGACCAACTCAAGCGTACTGAAATTGTCGCGCCCGTTGATGGCACAGTCAAAGAGATCTTTGTGCGTACCATTGGTGGTGTAGTTCGTCCCGGCGAGCCGATCATTGAGATCATTCCATCAAACAGTGACCTGATTGTTGAAGCGAGAATCTCTCCGCAAGATATTGCGTTTGTTCATAACGGGTTAGGTGCAACAGTGAAATTCACGGCCTACGATTTCGTCATTTATGGCGGACTTAAAGGCGAGGTGATTTACGTGAGTGCCGACGCCTTACAAACGGAAGACGGAAACGCCTATTATCGTGCCCATATTCAGTTAAACGAAGACCAGCAACAAAACTCTGCCTTTAGCATTATCCCAGGGATGCAAGTCGCGGTCGATATATTAACCGGAGAGAAAACAGTATTGAGTTATTGGTTAAAACCTATTTTACGAGCTAAGGAAAACTCACTTCGTGAACGATGAAGTGGGTTAAAGCATAAATATAAAAGGAAGTGTAATGCATTCAAAATTCTTACTCTCTTCTTGCTTGCTAATGAGTGGGCTGTCTCAAGCAGCTTCATTAGAAGAGTCCGTGGCCTTTGCCATCGACTATAGCCCAGAGATATTGGCGCAATACTCCCGATACCAATCGGTGGTCAGAGACGGAGACGCTGCGAGTGGTTTGTATATGCCACAAGTGAACTTGTACGCGGCAGCAGGCTATGAAGAGACACGCTACAACAGTGGCAGCAAACTCGATAGCGATGATAGAGGCCTAACGAGAACGGAAATTGGCGTTAAAGTATCCCAGTTACTATTCGATGGTTTTAAAACGACCTCGAATGTCGATCGACTGACGTTCGAAGCAGAAGCTGAGCGTCTAACTCTGATTTCGCGAGCTGAAAACGTATCGTTAGATGTGGTGAGAAATTACCTCGATATCCTAAAAGCAGAGACGCTACTTGAATTGTCTAAGCGTAATGTAAAAGAGCACCAAGAGATCTATCAAGATATCCAAGATAAAAAGAGCAAAGGCTTGAGTAGCAACTCGGATCTGGCTCAAATCTCCGCCCGTGTCGCGACCGCGCAGTCTTCACTTATCGCCGCTCAGAACAACCTGTTTGATTTGCAAACTCAGTATCTACGCTTGGTTGGCAAACCTGCGGTGAACTTGGTTTACCCCCGGTTTGATTACGCTCTATTACCAAGCTCAGCACAGGTCGCACTTGAACAAGCTGTCGAGAATCACCCTGAAATCAAAGCCTCTTTGCTTGATATTGATGCCGCTCGTAAAGAGATGCGCCGTGAGAAGGGGGATTACTACCCAGAGCTAAAACTTGAGCTTCATGCGAACAAGAATGACAACGTATCTAACCCTCCAGGCGGTGTCGATGAAGATGCACGTATCATGTTGACGATGGATTATGACCTGTTTAATGGCTTCTCTACCGACTCTAGGGTTGAGTCGTCAGCTTGGCGAGTGGAAGAAGCAAGGGCGATCCGATTACGAACAGAGCGTGAGGTTAGAGAAGGTACACAACTGGCTTGGAACGCTTACAAAATGCTTGAGCAGCAAAAATCCTTACTTCAACAGAACGTTGATGCAGCGAAAATTGCAGAGCTTGGCTATATCCAGCAATTCAATGTTGGCAGACGAAGCCTTCTTGATGTACTGGATGCAAAAGTAGAAGTGTTTTTGGCTCGAAGAAATTTCATTAGCACTGAATATGATCAAACGTTAGCGGCGTATCGAGTGTTAAATGCGATGGGTATGTTGACGTATGCGTTGAGGATTGAACATCCAGAAGAGTGGCAAGGGGAGAATAAGTAATGAGATACTTTAAACTAGCGCTACTTAGCTCTATCTTGCTAATGGGATGTGCAGAAACGCCTGATACGACAATGACGCGCCATCAAATTGATGACTTAGCGGATAATGACCGAGATGGTGTGATTAACCAGCGAGATCTATGTGCCGATACGCCAGAAGGTGTAACGGTAGACATTAAAGGGTGTGCTAATTGGAAAATTGTCGAAGATGTTGAAGTATTAAGTGTGGCATTTGATTTTGATAAGTATGACCTTAAACCTGATCATACCGCTGTATTAAATGAGTTGGTGCGTTTACTAGGAGAGCAGCCTGATGCTTCGGTTACCTTGGTCGGAGATACCAGTGCTGAAGGTACAAACGTTTATAACAAAGCATTGGCCAAGAAAAGAACTGGCGTGATTCGAGACGCATTGATTGATAGAGGCATCAATGGTGAGCGAATCTTCGAACAAGAGTTTACTCAGATAACCAGCTTAACTCAGCACCTTCACAAGCGTAAGCGCAGAACGATTGCGGTGATTAAGACAGAAAGCATGGAAGTGAATCCATCTTGGAACATCTTCACTTCAGAAATGCAGCTCGATAGTAATAGCGATGTTGAGTCTAAAACGTCGATTGATCCAGTAGGAGGCCAGTAATGAAACGTCTATCGAATAAATCGGGCTTACTGCTTGCTGCTGTACCTATGTTGTTCTCTGCATCGACATTTGCGAATGATGCCAGTGACATTGGTTTGGTCGCGATTGAGCCGAATATGCAGGGGCTTGTAGAAGATCTGCTTAAGAGCCAAGAGATCGACTTAGAAATCTTGTTGAGTGACAGCGTCCCAGAACAGATGATCATGCAGCGCTCGCGTGTTGGTATCACTTCCCAAAAGTGGACTGACAAAGAGATGGCTAGGTTTGATATGCGTTACGGTTATAGGCCAACAGAGCTGATGTTTACCGCTGACGTGATTGCGATTCTAGCCAATGAAAATAACCCTGCGACATCAATCACCGTCGCTGAATTAATTGATGTGTTTGGTTGTTCTAACGATCCTAAACATCCAAAATGGTCAGCAAGTAGTGATATTCGTAACGGTGAAAGCCTAGATACTCATATGTTGCCCTTTGCCATTGATCACAACCTGAAAGGCCATACTACCTTTTCAAGTTGGGTCGAATGTGGAACAGAAGGAGAATATGCCCATACTCAGTTCTTAGCGGATTTACCTGATCTGATTAATAAGATTGAAGACGAAGATGCCGCCATTGGTTACACCGTTTACTCAGATCAGATCTCTGATGTGAAATGGTTGAGCGTGGTTGATAACCTAGGTGTGAACTACGACCTAAACAAAGAAACGATCCTCTCTGGTCGTTACCCGTTAGCAACGGTTTATTACATGTACTTGAATATTCCAGCGCATCGCAAAGGCTTTACGGAACAAGAAGAGTTCTTTGTTGGGCTTACCTTGTCACAAGATCATCAAGTCGTTTTGAACCAATACGGCTTCATCAGCTTGCCGCCAGAAGCTATTCAACGTAACAAAGTCAGATTGTCGCTTGAAGAGCCTGCTATTGAAGGTGGCTACAAGTAATAGGTATGCCATGTTGTAACTGTTGTGGGAGAGTGATATTCTCTCTTTCGTAATGGTTCTCAACGTGACGGATTACGTTATTCGGTGATGAAATTATCTAGCGGGCATGTATGCCCGTTTTTTTTCGCCTAAAATTTGCGACTCGAGCAGTTGTTTGTCGTTTGGTCACGTATAATGGACACTTCATATAGCGCTAAATAAGCCCAGTCGATGAAAATCTTTCAAGTTCTAATCTTGCCTCTAATGCTGTCCCTCAATGCTATTTCATTTTCAGCGCAAGCAACCGAAAGCTGGTGGCTAAGAACAGTATTTAACAGCAGCCCAAGTCTGCCGAATTCTCAAAACTATATTAATGATATCGAGTTGATGGATTGTGGTGAGATCGAAGGTACTTTGTTGTGCAGTGACTTAACCCAATATTACGACCTGGATGTGTATGTTGAACTGGAGTTGGGGGACTCAAGTGTCGAAACGGTTCGCTTAAACCTGCCATATTCGGACCTAAGTTACACAAAGCTTCAGGCATACCTTCGCCAAGATGGCTTTGCTCTCAGTTCAATTCGTATTGGTGAAGATGAATTCGATGTTACAGCTCAACTCGAACAAGCTCGAAATGAAGGTGTTGGTTTCGATAAGGTGGATAAACAGCTGGTCGAATTTATCAACGCGCCTCACGGTTCAGCAGAGCAACTGAGTGTGTGGAATGTGCCTAGCTTATCTTCTTCTAGCTCTACTTCTCCTTGGATTCAGTTACAGAGTGATGGTGACAACTTAACGGTTGAACTTAATCGTTTTTAATTGCTCAAATTTATAGATAGTTTCGTTATTTATTAGGCTAAACAAGCCTTTCAGGAGAACGGCTCGCGGGCAGACAGCAAGTTATAATTCATTTAAGTGTTCGTTTTTCTGCGGCTCTCACATTTTTAATAAGCGTTTAGCTTTGCCATTTGTTATACGTTGAGCCTTCGGTAAAACGAGCTTAGGATACGTTCAGTATTGATAAAGGAGACAACCCATGGTTGCAAGAGTAACGATAGCGCCACAAGGCCCAGAACTTTCTGAGCTGGTGCAAGGATACTGGCGTACAGCAGAGTGGGGCATGACCCCGCAACAACGCCTGACTTTCCTGAAGCAACATATTGATCTTGGCATCACAACTGTTGATCACGCGGATATTTACGGTAACTACCAATGTGAAAAGTTGTTTGGTGAGGCGTTAGCGCTTGAACCAAGCCTTCGTGATGATATTCAAATCGTCACCAAGTGCGATATCAACCTATGTGGTGACCACACTCCAGATCGTAAGATCAATCACTATGACACCAGCGCGCAGCATATTTACCAATCAGTAAATAACTCATTAGAGCACTTAGGTGTTAACGATATCGATGTATTGTTGATTCACCGCCCTGACGTGTTAATGGATGCCGATGAAGTAGCAGAAGCGTTCGCAGAGCTACACAAAGTAGGTAAAGTTAAGCACTTCGGTGTTTCTAACTTTTCACCGCGTCAGTTCGAACTGCTTCAATCTCGACTCGGTAAGCCGTTAGTGACCAACCAAGTTGAAATCAACCCATTGAACTTCGAAGTGGCTCATGATGGCACGCTAGATCAACTGCAGATGAACCGCATTCGCCCGATGGCGTGGTCTTGTCTCGGTGGTGGTAGCATCTTCAGTGGTGATTCAGCGCAAGCGGTTCGCGTTCGTGATGAGCTAGAGGCGATTCGTCAAGAAGTCGGTGCAGACAGCATTGATCAAGTGATTTACGCTTGGGTTCGTCGTTTACCATCTAGTCCAATTGCAATTATTGGTTCTGGTAAGATTGAGCGTGTGAAGACGGCCGTTGATGCACTGAAAATCGAGCTGACGCGCGAACAGTGGTATCGCGTATGGGTGGCATCTAAAGGTCACGGTGTGCCATAGAAAGCAATTCGTATAGAAGTCAAAGCCAGCTAAGTAAGCTGGCTTTTTTGTGTTCGCCTAACATGTTTCTCCAAAACTGTGATTAAGGTGGAATAATTTTCAAAAACACTCATAATGCACTCTGTTTTTCACCAGTTGGATATTTCCATTGAGCACTTCAAAATTCTCTTCAATCGCCCTTAAACCAGAGCTTCTAAACACGTTAGATTCTCTTGGTTATACTGAAATGACGCCTATCCAAGCGTTAAGTCTTCCTACTATCCTAAATGGCAAGGACGTTATCGGTCAGGGTAAAACGGGTTCAGGTAAAACAGCTGCTTTCGGTTTAGGCGTGCTGCAGAACCTACGCGTTAAGCGTTTCCGTGTTCAGTCTTTAGTGTTATGTCCGACTCGTGAGCTTGCAGACCAAGTAGCAAAAGAGATTCGTACTCTTGCTCGTGGTATTCACAACATTAAAGTGCTGACACTATGTGGCGGTATGCCAATGGGCCCACAGATTGGTTCACTAGAGCATGGCGCACACATTCTTGTAGGCACACCTGGTCGTATTCTTGATCACCTAGAGAAAGGCCGCATTGACCTGTCTGAGCTGAACACACTTGTGTTAGATGAAGCGGATCGCATGCTAGAGATGGGTTTCCAAGACGCTTTGGATGCTGTGATTGAAGCGGCGCCAAAAGAACGCCAAACTCTGCTATTCAGTGCGACTTTCCCTAAACAGATCAAATCTGTTGCAGACCGCATTATGCGCAATCCAGAAATGGTGAAGGTTGAATCAACACACGATCACTCAAGCATCCAACAACACTTCTACAAGTTAGAAGGTTCTGAAGCTCGTGATGACGCTCTAGAGCTGCTGTTGTTGCATCACCAACCGGAGTCTGCGGTTGTGTTCTGTAACACTAAGAAAGAAGTGCAGAACGTAAACGATGAGCTAAGCCACCGCGGTTTCAGTGTTATCGAACTTCATGGTGACATGGAACAGCGTGAACGTGACCAAGCTTTGGTTCAGTTCTCAAACAAAACCATCTCGATTCTAGTGGCGACAGACGTTGCGGCTCGCGGTCTTGATGTTGATAACCTAGATGCTGTGTTCAACTTTGAATTGTCTCGCGACCCTGAAGTTCACGTACACCGTATTGGTCGTACTGGCCGTGCAGGAAGCAAAGGCGTAGCGATCAGCTTTTTTAGTGAAAAAGAGATGTACCGTGTTGCTCAAATTGATGAGTACATGGACATGCCAATCGAGCCATCTGAACTGCCAGCAAAACCAATTGCTAAGCCGTACTACTCAAACATGGTTACCATCCAAATTGATGGCGGTAAGAAAGCTAAGCTTCGTGCTGGTGATATTCTTGGCGCACTGACGGGCCAAGGCGGCATTGATGGTAAATCAGTAGGTAAGATCAATCTGTTTGCAATGCGTGCTTACGTAGCGGTAGAAAGATCTGTGGCTAAAAAAGCACTGAACAAAATCGAATCAGGTAAAATGAAGGGTCGTCAATTCCGCGCCCGAATCCTGAAGTAATTCGAGACTGAATCCCTTTGCTGCGATATGTCTAATTAACGACATTGCTAATTAATGGCATTGCAGTAAAGGGTGTTCCACAAAATGCCACTTAAGTTTCTTATCTTAGGTTTATCGACCTAGTCCTCTATACCAAAGCATTATTCATCGGGTCTTATCGAATAAAGATCGTTGATATGTTTTCCTTCGCTAAGATACCAAGTCATCGCTTCCAGTCGATTGTGAACCAATATCGTGATTGTGGTTATTGAACCATCATCAAAATAACAAAGCTCATATTCTAAATCGCTTGGATGATCAGGAATAGCGGCCATAGCTTCCCTCCCAAATATCAATCATTTTAAATACGTCAACCCAACTCATTTATAGGGTTCGTATCACGTCAAATGAGTAATAAAATCAAGTCACATCACTGCCATTAATTATTTTTAGTTTAATCATTTGCCTAAATAGCTAGATTAGCAAGTTTGGGTCTCAATTTATCTCAAAGTTCTTACGACCACTGTTTATTAAGACTACTTTTATAAGAGCTAGAATTAGCGTTATAAAAACTGGGCTAACCTTAAAGGGATGAGTTAATCGGTTTGTGGCTTTGTTGAATGTCGTGAGAGGGTAGAATGAGAAAGTGCCGGTGGTTAGTTTTAGTGATCTGTTTTCTATTTACTGGGTGCGGGACCAAGTTCGCCTATAACAATATAGGTTGGTTTGTCGTTAGCTATATAGAAGATTTTGTTTCCCTCTCAAATAGCCAAGAATCAGAGCTTGAAGAGCGATTAGATATATTACAGAAATGGCATAAAGAAACTCAGCTACCTCTGTATATTTCGCAATTAGAAGCGATTCAAAACGTAGAACGGTCGGATATGAATCCCGCTTTTATTGTTGGCCAAAGTGAAGAAACGAAAGAGCATATTCGCTCAATCGTCAATAAGTTCGCTCCAGATATTTACGCCTTGAGTATGCAGCTTAGCCCTAAGCAAGACAGGGAGTTTTTAAAGAACTTTCGTGAAAAGCAGCAAGACTATTATGAAGAAAGGTTGTCGTTGAACGATGCCGATTCGAGAGAGCGATACCGAAGCAGAATAGAAGAGCGCGCAGAACGGTGGTTAGGTTCAGTATCGAAAGAACAAAAACAGATTATTTTGGCTTGGTCTAAAGAGTGGGTAAATACCAATAGCAGTTGGCGACAATATCAAAACAACACCTATCAAGAGCTAACGACGCTGATGGCAAAGAAGAGCGATCTGCATATTATCATGAAGTTGCTTTTAAACAATGAAGCTTATTATCCTGATGAACTTGAGTCACAACTCAACCAAAATATGGAAACATCAGCCAAGTTTTTAGTAGATATCGCCGCGACCAGCAGTAACAAGCAGTGGGCGTATTTTATGAATGAATTAGAAAGCCTCAAAGGAACGTTGAAGTCATTGCAAGAGTAGAGCGTCCCTTTTAAAGGCTAGCGGTTATTGTCGAGCTAGCCTTTCATCCCACTTTAAGGTGAATTTCGGAACCTAACCCCTGTTGCTCATCAGTAGTTTTGGAATCGAACTTTTGGCTGTCTTCGATATTTTCTGCATTAATTGGAAGCTCGGTTGTTGAATACCGTGGTCACTCTTCAGCTCATCGATCATTAATAACCACAACCTTGCTGTCATTTCTGAATCGGCTAATGCTCTGTGGAAAGTGCCGTCGTTATCTATGCGCTTGAATCGAACTAGGTCGCCTAACTTATGAGTCGGTGCGTCTTGGATTAGACGACGAGCGATCAACATTGAGCAAGCGAACTTGCCTGTGTAGTCTCGGCCAATAAAGTCTAATTCCGCATCTAGAAAGCGTTTATCAAACGACGCATTGTGAGCAACAAGTTGGCTGCCTTGGATAAAGTCTGCAAACTCATCCATCACTTCACTGCAACTGGCCGCTGTGCTTAACATACGGTTACTGATCCCGGTATAGCTTTCAATGAATCCACTAACGCGAAATCCCGGGTTCATGAGCTGCTGGAAGGTGTCGACGACTTTGCCGTTAACTAATTTAACCGCACCGATTTCAATCGCTCGGTCACCCATGTTTGGTGATAAGCCTGTGGTTTCGAAATCGAGAACGATAACGGAGTCTGCGGAGTTTGGAGCCATCGTGTTTCCTAATACTATTTGGTTGTATCGCTTTATATGGGGCGCTTAGTGTTGCTATGGGGCGATCTATTGCGTGGTGTTGTTCTATTGCGTGTTGCTGCTGACTGTTAGCTCAGTGTAACCTGTAGAATCGTCATGCTCTCTGTTGAAGGTCAAAGTATCGTAGCGGTGAATAATCAATTCAGCGGTGGTTGCGATAATCGTCTCTTCAAGCAAATGCCCACCAATCACATTGCCATTTTCATCAGCAACCGATATATGAACATGCTGGTGGTTTGGGGTTAGCGTCGCCATAAGTGACACAATTTCGAACGGAGCTATGATTAGCTTGGTGTTGTTTGCATTAGCCAGACGAATATTGAGTTGAGAAACACATCCAACACAAGACGCGACAGAGCCCGCCGAGATATTGTGTGCTGTCACTAGCTTTTGGAGCTCAAGCTTTAGGTCTTGGCCTCGGGTTAATCTCGTTGCGATAGGAGTGATCATCTTATTGCCTCAATTTTATTTGTATTTCTAAGAGCAAAACGAAGCCACATTGGGCTTCGTTTTATTTTTTGTGCGCCGAGCATGGCGTTGATCTAGGAGGTGAAAGTCCTCTACGGGCTCA
>NZ_JBFSSD010000064.1:0-25898 GCF_041466145.1 Vibrio sp. 10N.239.312.D08
GAAGGTCTGTAGCGCTTGGAATGGATTTCTTGAGTGCAAAGATCGCGTCACAAAAGTGTGTACAAGAGATTGGATTGACCTGATCAGTTAATTTTCCGGATTGGTATTAGAAGAGAGAATTTAAACTCTTTGGGATAACCGCTGCTACGCAGTGAAAGTGGGGTGGCGATGCGTGTGTAGTATACGCTATTTGGAAGTCTCAATAAGTACATCTGTGCTACCTTTCTGTGCGAGATGATTTTCGAGGCTTTAAATACGAAAAAACCGCTGTAAAAACAGCGGTTTAATCTTTAAGAGTGGTGGAGGGATAGGGATTTGAAAACTAGATAGCCCCACCATCTTTTATAATAAAATCAATGAATTACAAATGATTTTCTGCTTGAAAATTTGTAATATTTAGACAAATGTTACACTCTTTAGGTACACCTGTATAGCCGTAGGAGACGAAAAAAAACCGTTCAAGGTGAACGGTTTGTATTGAGTATTTTGATTTTAAAATAGATTATTCATCTGGGTGAGTACCTGAGCACCCTCTGCTGTTTTCCTATATAGTGCGTAACGAGTTTTCACCATTGTTGTTGAACTATGGCCTAACATTGACGCAATATTCTCAAATGAAATGTTTCCATCAGCACAAACTGTTGCGAAAGAATGTCGACAAGGCTGTACACCTCTATAGCAAACGCGGTTTTTTAAAGCGGCTTTACTACGATTATATAAACTTTTGGGATTAACAAATGCTTGGTTAGTCATCGGATCTCGAACAAGCGGCAGCTCTGATGAGCTGGATGACACAGCCTGTTCGAAGCCAATGTTGTTTCGGTTTGAAATTTTTTTGATAGCCTCAACACTTGATGTATTAAGTACAATCACTCGATTTGAGCTTCGGTTTTTTGTGCTCCTTGCGGTGGTTATTGCTAGTGCCTTGTTAATTACAAGTTCAAATGTGTCAGGCGTATCTCCTTTACGCAAGTCATTTAACGTCAGCGCAACTAACTCTGATGGGCGCAGCCCCGTACAGATCGCTAGCAAAAGAATCAATGCCATGTAGCTGGTTAACAAATCACTATCGTCATTGGCAATACGTTTAATTACAGCAATCTCATCATTCGTATACGGCTTTGCAACAACCTCTTCATCACGACCTAAAACCTCAAGCGCTTCAGCGCATGGATTAGATCTGAGTAGTCCTTGTTTGTAGATATATGAAAAAATACGCTTTAAGTATGATGCGTAGTTGTTCCGAGTTTTTTTAGCGTAACCAACGTCACCGTTTGGCTTAGTTGCGCTAAGCATCGTCACATTAACAAACTCTTCAAGATCATGAGTCGTCATGCTTGCTACTTTTTGGTCACCGATGAATTTATCAATAGTATTTGCATAGCTGCAATAGCCAAGATACGTAGATTCCGCAATGTGTGGCTTGATATGCTCTAAAAATTTTTTGTTCAGTTTATTGATTGTGATTGAGGTTGGACGCTTCATTTTCCACTTCTTATTTGCGTTAAGTTGAGAAAATTATTGCGTTCCAAAAGGTTTGGTTCAATACATCTCACGCCCAAATGGACAATTAAAAATCCATAATTATTAATAGGTTAGTGCGAAAGCAACCTAAGTGCCTAAAATGCTTCAAATCTTATGGCAAAATTTTTTTTGCACTAAACGATGAAAAATCACTAGATAATACCCGTGTAGAACAGAGTCAATACAGAAACGATAAACAATGATATTGGTCAGGTGTGCCGCATACGTAATCATTGAAGGAGTGGTTTGTGTGATATTGCACCTATCCCTCCAAAATCCGCGACGAAGTCGCTGCTGTTGGCTTTAGATCGCTTGTCGATCACCCCGTCACTTGTTTCATGTGACTTAGTAGTAGGTAGTAATCTAGATCTTAAAAGAAAAGATACTAAGGGTCTCCGCAGGTCATTAGCACCAAGTGCTGCAGCGATTCTTTGGTACAGCTCGTGGGGAATATTGCTTGTTATGGGACAACGAAAAGGGTTGTGATGACAATGAGTGGGGCTTTCAGTTACAAAATTAAGGGAAAATTTTTGAGTTGCTATTGAAGGTGGCATTTTGATTCATTAACCTTCAACAAAAATCATGAATCAAACAAAAACTGAAGCTTTACCACAAATCAATCTAAATGATCTAACCCCACCATGTCCTTATAGTGGTGGCATACTAAAGCTCAAAAATGAGTGGGTATTTGCCGACTATGACATGTCGATTCAAGAAATACGCTTGATCTACTATGTTATTAATAGGTTCGATGTGTCGGAATATTTTGCTAAAGACGGAAATTTTATGTCTTCGGCGGAGTGCGATGCGATCCACAAATATGGAAGCGTTGAAAATCGCTCTATATTGCTTCCTCTTAAAGACATGCACAACGCCATATCTTGTAATAGCAAGAGCAAGTCGTACAGCCCGATAGTTAATGCCGCTTATTCACTGGTTAACAAACAAATCAAGTTAAACAATCAGGATAAGTCCTCTGAGGTGATAGATGTGCTGAAGTCAGCATCAATCGTGAAATGCCCAGATACCAAGTTAAAATGCCTGTTACTCACTTTCTCGATAGAATTCATGCCGTTTATCATCGGGGTGAGAGGATACAAGAAAGTAGACATAAATCATGCCTTTAAATTTGAATCACCAATAGCAGTGCGCTATTACCACTGGATGCTTCACTGCCTCAAAGGCAAGCAAAAAAATAGTTTTCCTATCGACATTAATACATTGAGAAATCGGCTTGCACTTGAAGGCGGTATCAAGGAAAAGCACTTTTATAAACGAATGATCGAAAAGCCTCTTAAAGAAGTGATGAATTTGACAGACCTGAAGGTTACCGTTGAAACAATCGTCAATAAACAAAAAAGAGGTCATCCTCTCCAACGGGTTATTTTTAAGGTGGAGAAGCAATCGGTGAAGTTATCCGCCACCTAAAAAATTTCATATACTTCAAGTAAATGAATTTTTTTGATCTGAAAATATCTACCATTAACCGAGTTCTTGTACAGCTCATAGATGATGACAAACTCAGGCTGAAGTTGTTTAGTACCATCCATGAGCTGAATAAATTGCTTGAAGATTGTGACCGAAAATCTATAGCAATACGCAAAGCGGTCATTCGAGAAATGTTGGAAGATAGACTTCAAACAGATCGAGAGTTACGTTTGATCGTGTTGAGGCTACGCACCGAAGCTCGCAAAGAATTTTTGAATGCAATGAAGAGAGAGCAAGATTCTCTGTGGATCTACTACTTGCTAATGATTAAGGCAGATCTATTGACACCTAAATACAAGAAGAGCTTCTAATTTTTCTGAGAAGTGTCGCGCGCCCAGTTTCGTATGAGCCTAGGCTTACACTCATTTGGGCGTGAGTTGTGTTGATTAGTTTAGTCTGGTGAAAAATAATGAACGGAATACAACTTCACGGCTTTGAGGAATGCTTAAAATGAGTAATGTTAAAAAAGAATTATATATTGAAGATCTTAAATTTGAAGCTGCGCTATGGGCTATAAATAAACACAATAAATACAAGGTTAAAGGTGAGCCAGATTCGGCTCTGGAAATCTACTACAGCTTTGGGGATTACTTGGATGGTGAGAGCCTAGACACAGTAGTCGTAAACCTCAAAGATCGTATCGATTTTTTAAACAACATGTTTAATGATGCTAGAGCCATTAAATTTGCCGAAGACCATTTAGTAATTAACGATATCTAAAGTGGTCGCTTTCTTGGGTGAAACCCCGAGCACAATCGCAGATTGTATAGTGAGTACACAATCTTCGATTGTCGGGGGATTGTGTATACATGTGGAGAATGTGTATTCTTTTATTAAAAAGAGTATATGGCAACGACAATATTACGGTTTGAAAAGATCAAAAATATGGCGAACATCCGCCAATGTGGAGCGCATCAGTTCCGCCATCACCTAGACACCCCAAATGCTGACTCAGCGAAAAAATCGAGAAACCACACCTTCTTCGGCAGCGGTAATCTAAGCAAAGACGTCCAGTCTCGATTGGAACGACTCACGAAACCACCACGTAAAAATGCAGTGTTAGCGATGGACGCTCTTGTGACTCTTTCGCCTGAACTTCTGAAAGACAATAAGAACCTTAATATATGGGCAAATCGAACCAGAGACTGGCTCAAAGAGCGGTTTGGTGACAACGTGGTGAGTGCGGTGGTGCACCTTGATGAGTTGAGTCCCCATATGCATTTTACTGTTGTCCCTATCGATGAAAAGCCTGATGGTAGAATAGTTTTAAATGCGCGAGACCTGTTTAACAAATGGCAGTTAGCAGACATGCAGCGCAGTTATAATCAAGCCATGCGTAAGTACATTCCAGATATCATTCCACCCCGACATGGCTGTAAGGCAAGTCATACCACTATTAAAGCTTTTTATGCCGAAATAGAAGAAATCAGAGAAAATTTGCGTCAGCATTCTCAAGTTATCGCCACCGATGTGAAGGCGAACTTAGTGGACGTAACTAAGCTGCATTTTATAAGCCTTATAGAACGTTGTGTCCAAGAAGTAGAGGGTAAGTTGGGGTGTCAGTTGGAGGAACCCACTAGAGCACAGCTAATCTATGACTATCAACTGACTGTAGAGAAAGAACTCTCCAACATGCTTAATTCAGAGGTTATTTTTGAGTTATTAGATAAGAACATACAGGTATCAGCTAAGAAAACACATCCCAAGCTAAGATGACAAAGTATGAATGGTTTTAGAAGGGTGACTATTGTTACTTTTCGACCACTCCTAAATTTCATGTAGTTATCGATTAGTATGGTCAAGTCTTTTAATAATGCGCCGCCCATAATGTGCCTCTAGGTATTCAGGTAGAAAAAAGGATGCCAGTTGGCACCCCTTTTATTATCAATGTGAGCAATTATTTTGTTCGTGGTGGAAGTGCGTTAATTGCCGCTTCAAGATCTTCAGTCTTGGTTCCAATCGGAATGTTATAGTGTGCATACAGCACATCATCTGCATGATCGCTCCAAACACCATCCCATCCAAAGCCTCGGAAGTGCTGGGGATCATGAAAAATAAGACCATCTGGTTGCTCGAATGAGTATCCAAAGTTCACCCACCCAAGTGCGTGAGCAAGCTCGTGAACAATCAGGAGTTTTGGTGCAGTACATTCATCGTTTTCATCTGGTAAGTGAATCCAGCCAAATCCTGCATCGGTGGTGAATTCATTGTTGCCGTTAATTGTATGAAAACCACTGTTACCTTCCGGTGTAGCTGCCCAAGATCCGCAGTAGGAGCCTTCGCCCTTATCGGACTCCGTGCCAGTTGAAATGATAATTCCGCCTCTTGCGTCGTGGGTATTTTCAAGTTCAACGTAGCGGTTGTCGGAGTTTGTAGGAGAGGGCCATCGCTCAATGTTAACTTCGCTTTTTGGCATCGTTTTGCTGATTGTGTCTACGTCTTTGAACATTTTGCGGCCAACTACATCTTCTATGTGCGCAATCGCCTCAAACACAGCATTAGGGATGGGTTTATCAACACCATCTGGATCGTTGAAGAAGATTTGAATTAAATCATCACCGTCCGCATTGTAGCGTGAAAGAACACCTTTCTCGGGTGGATCGGCAGGGTCAAGAGCACAAAGGCTTACCTTGCTAATGCCTTCAGATTCATCAATATCATCAAGGGGCTTGCAATCATGGCGATCACCATCATAGTTATAGTCAGTGTTATCTAGATCAATTGGATAGTTGTAGTCGTGATTGATACGGATATTGCTAAAGTGGTTGTTGTTCAGTGCTGTCAAGATTTCAAGCACTGACTCTTTTGGTGAAGTGGGTGGGTTGTCATCACTGCTATCATCTTTACAGCCGATTAGGGCTGTCGCTGTGAGCGCTATCAGCGCACAATGTTTTAACTTCATACTCATTCTCTTTGGATAATTAATTTGGGTGTTTCTTAACTACACTGACAGCACCTAATAGTTTGATATTAACCATTAGGTTATAAAGCGAATGCATATTAATTTATTGTCACATCATGATACAAAGCAAAACATGTAACCATTTGTTTATAAGAGAATCATCATAAAATGCGCGAATGAAACTTAGTCAATTAAGATTATTTTGTGATGCTAAATTTTATTCTGATTTGGAGGGAAGTGTTCGCAACCATCGGCATACGCGGAGCTTTTCAATATTTTCTGAGAGCACAGAAAGTTGGATGCTCTTACCGTATCGACCATAGGTCAATGTCTGTTTACTGTGGCCTACAAGCTCGCTAGTGATGTACTCTTCTACGCTCGCTTGTTGAAGCTCGTCAATAAAAGTATGCCTTAAGCTATGCAATGTAGGTCGTGTTTTTTCGATGAAGCCACACTGGTTAAGCACTTTGCTAAATCGCAGAGCGAATGACTTTGACCAATCTTTATCAATACCGATTGGCTTGAAGCCAAACAGGTTTACTTGTTGGTGCTCTACACGGTTATTAACGTAGTCAATAAAGCCTAGTTCGATCAAGCATGAATGCAGCGGTACAATGCGACTCGCATAGTGAGATTTTAAATGTCGATCATCACCTTTATCGTTGATATCAATGCACCAAATCCCCTCTTTTTGATATACGTCGTTTGTCTTTAATTGACATATTTCACCTGATCTTGCCCCAGTGTAAAGAAGCAAAAAAGGAAGCCAAAAGTTTTCTTTCATGACTTGTGTGTCAGTGTCTAAATCTGGAACTCTAGTAAAGTTTTGATGTTTAAAGAGCGTATCAAGTTGCGTATTGCTCCAGCGATTTCGCTGAGAAGACGGTTTGGCTTTGGCGCTAGCAGGAATCTTGATCTTTAACGAAGCAAGGGGATTGGTGGCTATTACTTGCTTTCTTCTTAACCATTCACAGAATTGTTTTGTTGCAGAAAGGTACTCTTTCTTAGTTTTGTAGCTATTTTTCATATTTAGCAACGTATCCTCATAACGTAAGGAATCATTGTAAGTGAGTTGCTTTAAAGGCTTGTCTAACAGTTTGATGAAGTGGCTAATTCTGGTTTTCAACAATGATATCGAACTATGACGTATTTCGCTTTTCTCTTTAAATTCAAGAAAGTCATTTAAATAGGTTGTATTGGCCTTTTCTGGGAGTTGCTTAGGCTTATGGGGTACTACACCCTTAAGCGTATCTCGTGAAGCAGTAGAGGTGCTATTAAAACTTCTATTCTGTAGATGTTTAACTCTACTACGGAGTGCTTGTATAGATTCAGGGGAGTATGGGGAGCTTGATTGTGTCTTGATCCAAGGCCTCACGATGTGTAACACCATGACTGAACGGTCTATTGCTTCAGAACGATTTTTAGTGTGGAGCGAGAATCGGATTTCGCTTGGATAGCCCAAAGCTTTAAGTCGGGCAGGTAAGCTAATTCTGGTGTAGTAATTGGAGTTGCGGTTCTTTGTTAGATACATGATCGTGACACCTGTTAGGATCATGCAAAAAATCGTAGACAAGAAAAAAGCCCAAGTCTTTGTAAATCAATGACTTGGGCTTTATAAAAGTGGTGGAGGGATAGGGATTTGAACCCTAGAACCGCTATTAACGGTTGCCGGTTTTCAAGACCGGTGCTTTCGACCACTCAGCCATCCCTCCAGTGGCGTGAATAATATAAGGGGTGGAGGATCTTGTAAACCCTTAATTTTCATAATTTTGTTTTGTTGCTTGTTTTCTAATCATTCACGGCAATAAAAAAGGGAAGCCATTGGCTTCCCTTTGCTGTTTGCTGATTATTTAGTCATTTTTTGTGTAGAAACGCTGTAGCTCTGTCAGGCCTTGCATCAACACAGGTAAGCGAGGGCTTACGTTTTTCAGGCGCTTGTAATTTTGGTCGTACAATTTGTAGTTACCAAATTTATCCAACACCGTTGTTTGCTGGTCAGTAACAAGAGCAAGTTCACGAGAGTCGCCCGCGAGAATCCACTTTCTGTTACGTTCATTAAACAGGCTGCGACCACTACTGAAATCTGTTGGGTTCGAAGATACACCCAATAGCTCTTGCATCAGTGTTACTGACACGTCTAGATGACTAGAACGGTGGGTGTATTCAGAAGCAGACTTGCCAGGCCAGCTGATAAACAGTGGTACTTGTAACTGATAACGACTGTAGTTGGAGTTTGCACCCCAGCTGTTGGTTTTGGTTTCGTTAAACTCAGTACCGTGGTTAGAGGTAATGATAACCACCGTGTTATCGGCAAGCTCTAAGCGTTCCAGTTCAGCGTAGATAGTTGCTAGCTGAGCATCGGCCGCTGTCGCCGACTTTTGATAGTCTGCTGCAAAACGCTCTGCTGTCGTTAGCGTAGAGTCCGACTCTGAACTTGAATCGTAGCTGGCGAAGTTATCCAGTGTGGTTAATTCAATAAAGTTAAACCAAGGGCGTTTAGCTTGCGGTGATTGAATCCAGTTAGACCAAGCTTTTATGGCACTCTGGTCATCATAAGTTGCTTGCTCTGGCATCACATCACGGCCTCGGAAGATGATATCCGAGTACAGTGCATCACTAAAGTTGTCGCCACTGAAAGCAGCGAACTTGTAATCGTGATTCTCTAAAACTTCGAGCAATACTGCGCTTGACCCCTGAGCTTCAATGCTGCTTGCGTAGCTGCTCGGTAGGCCGTAGAACAAGCCAAAAATACCAAACATATCGTTACTTGAACTGTAGTGGTTGGTGAAGTTGATCGACTGTTGTGCGTAGGCATAGCTGTTTGGCATCGCTGTCGCATTAAGAGCGTCAGAGCGAAGGTTGTTCACACTCACCATCAGGATATTAAGATCATCACTGCGGCGGTTGTATTGAATTTTTTCTAGCGGGTAGCTAACTAGGTTTACGTTCTCTTTGTTCGCTTCTAAACGCTCAAGGTACTCTTCACGGTCTAATAGGCCATGTTTTTCCATAAAGCTTTTCGCTGTCATTGGGTAAGACAGTGGGAAGTTCGCTTTCTGGCTAGTAATTGGGTTATAGAAGTACGCATCAGCCCACATGTAGGTCAAGTGGCTGCTGATGAAACACAAGAAGAAGACGGCAGTAATCGGACGGCCAATGTGTTTATGAGACAGTTTACGCTGCTTACGCCAAACCCACTCAGACAGACCAAGCTGTAGTAAGAAGATAAATGGCATAACAATGAAGAGGTGCTGCAAATCAGACGTGAATGCAGATTCCTCTCCACTGAATAAAACCTCCCACACGACAGGCGTCAGGTGGAGGTTTATATTTTGATACGTTTGGGTATCAATCAGTAGGACAGTTAAACCTATGGTCGCGAAGATAACGGCAACCAAACGTAATAACTTCCTCGACGGAAGAATAAAAGTGAGCGGGAACAGCACTAATAGATAGAGCGCGAACACTAAAAAACCAAAATGACCAACCCACGATGCAGCCAAATAGAATTGGCCTAGCAAGGTTTCTGGCCAAGCAGATTGAGTAATATAACGAGTACCAATCAACATCGCAGCAATGATGTTGAAAAATGCAAACCAGTGACCCCAACCAACCAGTCGAGATACACGATCGCTATATGAGTTTGCGCTGTCTACCATTTATAATTCTTTTATCCGTCAATCAAATTTAGTGAGACTTTTTATCTTCAAGAGAAGAAATTAAAGCCTCGGCAAATTTTTCAGCAATTCCTTTGCGTTGTGAAGCAGCAACATTCTGATTTAAGACATTGGTTGCGATATTTCCAGCGATCATCAGTGAAAGTTCTGGCGAAGCTTTGTGCTTAGTTAGTACAGCACCTACTTCAGCTAGGATTTTTTCAACTTGATCATCTGTGTATTTAGATATAATCGGCATAAGGACTCTAATAATGATAGTAAAAGCGGCTTATGATAACCTACTATGCACGACAACTGAAACCTGAACGGTAATATTTTCACTATGAGCCTTCACCTTTCCAACGTAATTTTACACCAGCTGAGCAAGAACGATCAGGATGAGCTGATTGTTAACTATCGTGCTGAATCTCTAGAAAACGATGCTTCATCTGAAAGCCTAGTTGCTGAACTTCACCGTGTTTTTAATTCAAAAGCAGGCAAAGGGTTTGGTTCTTTCAAATCTGACAGCGAATTCCAGCAGTGGTTGCATCAACTTCGTGCTGGTGAGACAAACTTTTACGATTTTTCTCAAAAGAGTGCGCAACGTCTAAAAGACGAACTATCAAAGTACCCATTCGCTGACGAAGGTATCTTGGTAATGGCTGAATATCAGTCACTTGCAACAGATTACCTTTTCATTGGTTTATTGCCTTCAAACCAAAGCCTAAAGGTAACTGAAGGGCTTGATATTAGTGCGACTGACTACCTTGATATCTCAAAAATGGATATCGCGGCTCGCCTAGACCTTTCTACTTATGAGACTGATAAAGAGTCAAACCGTTACTTAACTTATATTAAAGGACGTGTTGGCCGTAAAGTCGCGGATTTCTTCTTAGATTTCTTACAAGCTGAAGTCGGTTTGGATGCGAAACAGCAGAACCAAGTACTGATGCAAGCGGTAGAAGACTTCGTTTCTGACTCTAAATTAGAGAAAGAAGAAGCGATCAGCTACAAAAAGCAGGTTGCGGATTACTGTAACGAGCAGCTTAAAGCGGGCGATGAAGTACAAGTTCGTGAACTTTCTGGTGAGTTGCCAGCAAGCACAGATGGCACAAGCTTCTTTGACTATACTAGTGAGCAAGGCTACGAGTTAGAAGACAGCTTCCCAGCCGATCGCGCAACTATGCGTAAACTAACAAAATTTGTTGGTGCTGGTGGCGGTTTGAATGTTAGTTTTGATAGTCTGCTTCTAGGCGAACGTATCTTTTACGATCCAGAGACAGACACGCTAACGATTAAAGGCACTCCACCGAACTTACGTGACCAACTGACTCGCAATAAGTCATAGTCCGAAGTTAACGGATAAAAGCGGCAGCAGGACGTTGTCGCTTATTTTGTGCTTAATCTTTTAGCTACGGTCATGGCTTCAAGTTAACACGCACAAGGAATATAGATGGAACAATCAGTAGCAAAGCCCAAACGCTTTAAAAAACCAGCCACTTTTTTGGTTGTGCTCTTGGCTCTGTGGTTACTTCCTTCATTGGCTCTTCTTAATCTAAGCCGTTCCTACACCAATTCTCTTGCTCAAATCGAAGAGCTCGGTATTCGAGTCAACGAGTTGAGGCAATCGCTTTATTTCTCAGAACCACTTCGAGTCTCTCGTATCAATGATCTCGCACTCGATGCTCAATTGGTTTATTCGATCCGACTGCAGATTGAATCTGATTTCCAACACGCCTTGTTTCGTCCTGATGTGAACCAACTGTTATACGTAGCCGATCAGTTCCTTGAAAAGTTCGATGAGTTCATTCCAATCGAAAGCCAAGTTCAAGACATCGTTGATAACATTAAGATCTTGCGTGCGGATAAAGAGCTTTCCCCTAAGCTAAAACCGCTCCTCAACGAATTCGGTGTTGTGGTATTTGAAGCCATGTATTCTGAAAATCAAAGTTCGTCAGCGACTTATCGCGCCTTTGATTCCATTCTAGAAAAATCTTATTCCTTAGAAAACGAAGAACAAGATGCACTCCAACAACTACTGGCTGATGCGTCAGCATTGTTGAGTGATTACGCTCAGCTTAACTATTTGGTTGATAAGATTAAGAAAAACTCAGTAAATGAACAGATCATAAAACTCGAAGCTGAGTTCCATGATCGTCAATTCAACCTATTGTTGGTGATGCTAGGCTTAAGCTTGGTGGCGATGAGCGGGATAGTGTTGTGGGGCGTTAGATCCAAAAAAACGATTACAGAAGCCGGTCACGAACTCAGTTCTGAGCCTGAAATTGATTCCAGTAAAGAAAAGGCTTCTTCAAGCGACGTGGTTTCCTCAGCCGTGAAACAAGCAGATAATGACGCTTATGTGCCTGAGAACACGTCAACGCGCCAGTCTTCCGACTCTCAACCTCCGCAGAGCGTTAGCGTCACAAGGCATGTTCAGCAACACTCTGTTGAGCAAGCCCGTGAACCGACGCCAGTAGAAGAAAAGCACATTGCCAGTGTGACAGATTCAAAGCCTGCAATTGATATCGAAGACATGTTAGAAACGCTCGATGGTGATGCTGAGTCTGTCGAACTCTTGCTTGGTGTGTTTGTACAAGACCACGCAGGTGACTACGAGAAGTTTAAGTCTTTGTTGACCAAAGATGAAACCTCTGCCGCACGCATTGTACATAGCTTAAAAGGTGTGGCTGGCAGTATTAAAGCGTCTCGGTTGGCGATTATTGCCGCGAGTATTGAAATGACAATGAAGCAGTCCAGAGCCATCAGCGAACACGACCTAGAAGAACTAGAGCAGGCAATAAAAGCCTCTGTGGATTCTGCTCATGAATATTTAGACAGTCAGCGTTAACTTTTACAGGAATTTTGACAATACTCTGACGAAGCGCTCATACAATCCGCGCCCTTAGTCTTTGTCAGAGGTTTATATGTTACGAGTTTCGATTCGAAGTTGGATGGTGTTGGTGCTTAGCATTGTGCTAAGTGGTTGTTCTCTCTTAGAAGTTAAGTTAGATAGTCAAACGACGCCTCTCACTCAACAAGAGTTAAATGCTCGGCTCATGACGCGTGAATACGCCAAGATGTTTTTTACACGAGTAGAAGACTCGGCTGATTTAATCGCGCAATTTTATCCTGCTGATGACACTTTACATCAATCTTATGTGTTGCTTTGGAAGATCCATGCAGAGCAGGGATTACAACAAGCGGCTTACCAAACTTCCCCAATGTCTGCGTTAATTGACTCGTGGGTTTTCACTGCCCAAATGAATCAGTTTTATAGCCAAGGCGACGGCGCGGATCTGTTCGCGACTGATGATGCAGTAGAGACCGCTCGTTTTCTTGATCAAGAAGCCGAGAAGCTGGCAAAGGGTGTATTGAGCTCGAGTGATTTCAAAAACAGCAAAGCGTTCGTTGCGCAGTTTTCTGCTAGCCACCCATTTAAAGACCTCACATTCAGAAGCACACCTGCTTACCGTGAATGGCTAAATTACCTTGGTAAAGACGAATCGCAAATCGTTCAGAGCTTAGGCACCATGCCAGAAGCAATGAGTGACGCATCTGATCGTTTAAGCCTTATGGCTGACCAGACACCAAAACTGATGTCGTGGAAGGCGGAGTTGGTTGCATTGAATAGCTCACTAACGGGTGAAGACCTATCGATGACTCTGGAAAGCCTTCGTCAAACATCAGCAAGCATGCAAGACTTCATTGAGAACAATCCGGAGTACATGCAAACACTGGCTTCTATTATGTCGACAGAAATGCAACCATTGCTCAACGACCTCAGTGATAAAACCGACCAAAAATTAGCGATGCTGAGTGATGAACGTGTGGCATTAGAAAAAATGGTGACACGTGAGAGAGAAGCTCTAGTAGAGATGATTGCGAAAGAGCGCATCGAGATTGCCGGCATTGTGACTTCAGAAAGAGAACTGTTCACGCAAGACCTTGATCGCGTCTCTCAAGAGGTGGTGGTACTGGCGATTGATAAGCTAATGGAGTTAATCAAAGGTGTGATTATCTACTTCATCCTGTTTATCTTAGTAGTGTTCTTTGCACCGTTAGGCATCGGTTACTGGTTGGGTAAACGAACCGCCAATAAATAGATAAATAAGTAAATCAGCAGATCAAAAAAGAGCGCTCTAGGGCGCTCTTTTTGCATTTATCCATTAACGTTTTGAGTTACGTTCGAAAGCGTTAGCTCCTGAACTTAAGCTTGTTGCTTGCTTAACTCGGTCGCTTCTTCAGCTTCAAACACTGGTGCTGTTGGTTCACACTTATCAACGAACCAACCCATGTAAGATGTCACGATAGTCACGATGATACAGATGAAGCTTAACCACATGAAGGGTGCGTAAGACAGCGTCGCAACACCAAGAATACTCGCCATGTAGATACCGTTATCACTCCAGGGAACCATACCCGACGTTAGCGTGCCACCAAACTCAGCATTACGCGATAGGTTCTTACGCTTGTAGCCTAAACGGTCGTAGTTTTTCGCACAGATTTTTGGCGTAAGGATTAACGATACGTACATTGCAGAACCGAACACGTTACCCATGAAGGCCGTACCAATTGTGCTCGTCGCTAGTGAGCCTGCGCTGTTTACGCGGCGCTCAAACACCTTAGCGATTGTCTCTAGTACGCCCACTTTATCCAGTAAGCCACCGAAACCTAGACCAAATACGATAACCGCAACTGAACCTAGCATTGAAGACATGCCGCCACGGTTAAGAATCGAATCAATAAACTCTACGCCAGATGAGATTGAGAACGGTGCCCAAGCCGTGTTGAATGCCGTTAGGAAGTCGATATCTTGGATCATGACTGCCCAGATAATACCCAGCAGAGAACCAAAACTGATGACCGGGAATGAAGGCATACGGAAAGCCAACAGACCAAGCACGATAAGTACCGGAACGAATGAGTAAGGCGTGATGTAGAACTGAACTTCCATCGCTTTGATGACAGAGTCTACTTGGCTCATGTCAACGTTGCCCGCGTAGTGGAAACCAAACGCAGTAAACATGATGCCTGTAATCACGTAGCTGATTAACGCAACTGGAAGCATGCCCTTGATGTGTTCAACCACTTCAACACCAGACATTGAAGAAGCCAGAATCACTGAATCAGAAAGAGGAGACATCTTGTCACCGAAGTAACAGCCTGACAGCACGGCACCTGCAGTAATCGGTGCTGGAACACCTAGGCCTTGGCCGATACCCATCATCGCGATACCTGCTGTACCCGCAGCACCCCAAGAAGTACCGGTCGCCAATGCAGTTAGAGAACAGATGATCATGGTCGCTAAAAGGAAGATAGAAGGGTGGATAGCTTTCAGACCATAGTAAATGATAGTAGGTACGATCCCGCCTGAGATCCAAGTACCAACAAGAGCGCCAACGGCTAAAAGTATTAAAACCGCGCCTAAGCCATTGGATATTCCTTTGAGTGCTGCTTTTTCTAAGTCTTTGTATTGGTGTCCAAGACGAATACCAAGAACCATGATAATGAACCAGCCAATATACAAGGCAAGTTGAATTGGAAGGTCAAGCTTTGCAGTAAAGGAAAAAGCAAGGGATAGAAATAGTCCTAACGCGATGAATACCTGCAATAGGTTCGGTAGGCGAGTTTTACTCTGCTTCATAAAAGCCTCTTGTGATTTCGAGCATTTATAGTGCTTCGTTATAGTGTGTGGTGCAAAACGGACACTACAGTAATTAGTTTATTATATCGAAAAAATACGCCCAAGTTGTGATATTTGACTGTTAACTCAATCAATTGTGGTTTCATAATCTAAATTTTTGTTACATTCATGATTGTTACATGTTGAAATCTGTCGCACGTTGTTTTCGTTTTGTAAGATAAAACTCTGATTAACCTTGGTTTAAAAGAGGGGTTTACTGTTTGTGATGAGCGTCGATTGAATCGACTTTGGCGATGTAAATGTTTGAATTTGACGATAATGGACGCTTAATCAATGAGGTGGAGATGGAATGTCGATACAGAGATAACTGCACGATTCATTACGTTCACTTAAAAGAAACGAAAAAGTTACACTTTTTGACAAAAAGCACTTGAGTTCTGTTTCTGAAAAACTTATAGATGGGGGAGAGCAATTTTTAATTTATACATGGAGAGTGAGCGATGAGAGTAGGTCTAGTTGGTTGGCGCGGTATGGTTGGTTCTGTACTGATGCAACGTATGGTTGAAGAGAAAGACTTCGACTTGATTGAGCCTGTTTATTACAGCACATCTCAGATTGGTATTCCTGCCCCTGTTTTAGGTGGTAAAGATGCGGGTCTACTTCAAGACGCTTTTGATATTGATAGCCTAAAACAGCTTGATGCTGTGATTACCTGTCAAGGCGGCGATTACACATCAAAAGTATACCCAGCACTGCGTCAAGCAGGTTGGAAAGGTTACTGGATTGATGCAGCATCTACTCTGCGTATGGATGCTGATTCAATCATCACTCTTGATCCTGTTAACTTGGCTCAAATCCAGCAAGGCATTCACAGCGGCACCAACACGTTCGTTGGCGGTAACTGTACTGTGAGCTTAATGCTTATGGCTCTAGGTGGTCTGTACGAGAAAGGCATGGTTGAGTGGATGAGTGCCATGACTTACCAAGCAGCTTCTGGTGCGGGTGCTAAGAACATGCGTGAGCTGATCTCACAAATGGGTGTGATCAACGACAGCGTAAGTTCTGAGTTAGCAAACCCTTCAAGCTCAATTCTTGATATCGATAAGAAAGTGGCTGATACGATTCGTTCATCTTCATTCCCAACAGACCAATTTGGTGCTCCGCTTGCAGGCTCACTGATTCCTTGGATCGATGTGAAGCGTGAAAACGGTCAGAGTAAAGAAGAGTGGAAAGCCGGTGTTGAAGCGAACAAGATTCTTGGTCTAGATGGTCAGCCAATCCCAATTGATGGTACTTGTGTACGAATCGGTGCAATGCGTTGTCACGCTCAAGCACTAACGATCAAGCTTAAGCAAGACGTGCCAATGGACGAGATCGAAGAGATCATCGCAACGCACAATGATTGGGTTAAAGTGATTCCTAATGACCGCGACATCACGGCACAGGAGCTAACACCAGCGAAAGTAACAGGCACAATGTCTGTACCTGTCGGTCGTCTGCGTAAGATGTCGATGGGTAACGACTTCCTAAACGCCTTCACGGTTGGTGACCAACTACTTTGGGGTGCTGCAGAACCACTACGTCGTACTCTACGCATTATCCTTGCTGAGAAATCGTAATAGGCAAGATTGCTTAAATTCTATTAGCTGATAAACCGAAAGGGTTGACGACAAACGTCAACCCTTTTTAGTTTATTGCTACCTCGTTATTCGGCCCTCGAAACTGCCCTTAAATCTCTTCGCATCTCGCTACTCGAATCTCGTGTCTGCTTTTATTTCTCGTCGGTGACGACACGCTTGTCTGGATCCGCTAATTCGCTAGCACAGTGCTTGCAATACATGGCGTCTGAATCATGACCCGCTCGGTTACAGTTCGGGCACTTAACCAATTCTTTGTGCGAGTTCATCTCATTACTGAGTTCTGCAGTAATGATCCCGGTTGGCACTGCTAAGATAGAGTAACCCAATAGCATGGTCAGTGATGCTATGGCTTTACCAAGCGCGGTCTGCGGCACCATGTCACCATAACCTACCGTAGTGATAGTCACGATGGCCCAATAGATACTGTGAGGAATACTGGTGAAGCCATTGTCAGGACCTTCAATAACAAAGATCAAGGCGCCAAAGATAACCACCAAGATGCCGACGGTGCTAAAGAAGATCAGTATCTTTCGTCGTGCCATTAATAGTGAGCGCAACAGAATATTGGAATCTTGCAGGTAGCGAACCAGCTTTAGAATTCGGAAGATACGCATCACACGCAGCAGTCTCACCACACCCATAAATGAAGCGCCTGGGAAGATGATTGCTAGGTAGGTCGGAAGAATCGCCAATAGGTCAACGACACCATAAAAACTGGTGGCGTAAGATTTTGGCTTTGGGGAGCAATAGAGCCTTAACAAATACTCAAGAGTGAAGAGTGCAGTGAAGGTGTATTCGATATAACGCAGCTGTTGTGACCATTCGGTCATCACATTAGGGATGGATTCTAAGATCAGAACCAACAGCGAAGCCAAGATTGCAACGATCAGAGTTATATCAAATGCACGTCCGGCTGGCGTGTGAGTACCAAAGATAATGACGTACAAATGATGCTTGAGTGGCTTGCGTGACATAAGGAGAGGTTCGTCTTCTGTTAAATGCATTAACAGTCATTATACAAGCTTCATAATAACGAGGCGAGTGAAAGCCCAATTGCTTTACTCGCCTCATCTATATTTCAATATTGTTGCCCTTTATAGAGCAACCGAAATGTTGTTAAACGTTATGCCAAGCCTGGGAACAGATTACGTAGACCATTGGCGATGAACTCGATGCCCAATGCGCCAAGAATCAGGCCCATGATACGAGTGATCACGTTGATACCCGTTTGACCTAAAAAGCGAACGATAACCGGCGCTGAACGGAACAAAAGCCAAGAGCATGTTGCGAATGCGATGATACTAATGCCGATGCCGACCGTATCAATAGCAGCAGGGTAGCGAGACCCGTAAACAATGGTCGAGCTGATAGCACCTGGGCCTGCCATTAGCGGCATAGCCAGTGGAACAACACCGATTTGCTCTTTGCTGATGTATTCAGATTTTTCTTGTTTGTTCTGCTTATCTTCACCGAGCTTACCGCTCATCATCGAAAATGCGATGCTCAGTAATAGTAAACCACCTGCAACACGGAATGAGTCCAGCGAGATACTAAACATATCAAGCAGCATTTGCCCCGCAACAAGAGAGACAATGAGGATCACGGCAACAGCAATATTTGCTTGTAAGGCTGTCCTGTTCCTCTCTTCTGGCGGCATATGAGCAGTAAGAGAAACAAAAACAGGCATGATGCCGATTGGGTTTACGGCAGCAACAAGCCCAAGGAAGAATTGCATAAAAATTGCGAGTTCTAAGCCTTGCATGAGAGCGATCTCCAGTTAGCGTACTTAAGGTTGAAGGGTTGATCTGTGAATAGTTTAGGCGCGTAATGTAAGGGACAAAATCAATTTACGCGAATGAAAAAAACTAACTTGAAATGGGTGATTCTTTTTAGAAAAACTAATTGAATCTCACTTTTGTTTTAAGCCTGTTGCAAGCTAGTTGGTAGTGTTTCATTTTGTAATTTATTATTGAGTAACTGTTAACCGACGCACGAAATTAATAAAAACTATGTCAGAATCTAGCCCGTACAACGCTATGGATATACTCTCAGTAGCACGAATATAGCTGTATACATGTAATTTAACGGACTAAAAATGAAACTTTTTTACAGTTTATTACGCTATGTAGAAAAAAGTTGTCTGTTTGCTTGTTTTTTGCGCGAACGAAAAGTGTGAGTTTAATCTATATAAATCATGCTCTTAAGTTCATTTTTGCGATTGCCTTACTACTTTCTGGTTAATTCTTTTTGGGTAACTGATCTGGGTCAATTTTTTTCACACAGTGAAATAATATACTCAGCCCTGAAAGCAATTTACTAAGAACGCTGGTGTTTAAGGTTAACGGCAAGCAGCGAATTTAATAAAAAGTTTTTAATATTTATTATTTTAGGAGATCCACCATGCCTGTAACTAACTTAGCGGAACTTGATGCTCTAGTAGCTCGCGTTAAAGCAGCACAAGAAGAGTTTGCAACATTCTCTCAAGAGAAAGTAGACGCAATCTTCCGCGCAGCTTCTCTTGCTGCTAACCACGCTCGTATTCCACTTGCTCAACAAGCAGTTGCTGAATCTGGAATGGGTATTGTTGAAGATAAGGTTATCAAAAACCACTTTGCATCTGAATTTATCTACAACAAATACAAAGACGAAAAAACATGTGGCATCTTAGAAGAAGATGACAACCTAGGCACAATGACTATCGCTGAGCCTGTAGGTATCATCTGTGGTATCGTTCCAACAACGAACCCAACTTCTACAGCAATCTTCAAATCTCTAATTTCTCTTAAGACACGTAACGGCATCATCTTCTCGCCACACCCACGTGCAAAGAACTCAACTAACGACGCAGCGAAACTAGTTCTAGACGCAGCTGTTGCAGCTGGTGCTCCAAGAGACATCATCGGTTGGATCGACCAACCATCTGTAGAGCTTTCTAACGCGCTTATGAAGCACGACGGTATCGCACTTATCCTTGCTACTGGTGGTCCAGGCATGGTTAAAGCAGCATACTCTTCTGGTAAGCCTGCTATCGGTGTTGGTGCTGGTAACGTTCCTGTCGTTATCGATGAAACAGCTGACATCAAACGTGCTGTAGCATCTATCCTTATGTCTAAGACTTTCGATAACGGCGTAGTATGTGCTTCTGAGCAAGCTGCAATCGTAGTTAGCGAAGTATATGACGAAGTTAAAGAGCGTTTCGCTTCTCACAAAGCTCACGTTCTATCTAAAGCTGACGCTGATAAAGTACGTAAAGTTCTGCTTATCGACGGCAACCTAAACGCTAAAATCGTAGGTCAACCTGCTCCAGCAATCGCTGAAATGGCTGGTGTTAAAGTTCCTGCTGATACAAAAGTACTTGTAGGTGAAGGTCTTGGTAAAGTTTCTTACGATGACGAATTCGCTCACGAGAAACTATCTCCAACTCTAGGTCTATTCCGCGCAGATGACTTCGAAGACGCAGTTGCTCAAGCGGTAACTATGGTTGAAATCGGTGGTATCGGTCACACATCTGGTCTTTACACTAACCAAGATACTAACGCAGACCGCATCCGTTACTTCGGTGACAAGATGAAGACTGCTCGTATCCTAATCAACATCCCGACTACTCACGGTGGTATCGGTGACCTGTACAACTTCAACGTTGCACCTTCTCTAACTCTAGGTTGTGGTTCATGGGGTGGTAACTCTATCTCTGAGAACGTAGGTCCTAAGCACCTTATCAACAAGAAAACTGTAGCGAAGCGAGCTGAAAACATGTTGTGGCACAAACTACCTAAGTCTATCTACTTCCGTCGTGGTAGCCTTCCAATCGCAATGAGCGACCTAGAAGGTAAGAAACGCGCATTCCTAGTAACTGACCGTTTCCTATTCAACAACGGTTACGCAGATGACGTAGTTAGCTTGCTTAAAGCACAAGGCATCGAAGTTCAAACTTTCTTCGACGTAGAAGCGGATCCAACGCTATCTGTTGTTGAGAAAGGCGCTGAAGCAATGAAGAGCTTCCAACCTGACGTAATCCTTGCTCTAGGTGGCGGTTCTCCAATGGATGCTGCTAAGATCATGTGGGTTATGTACGAGCACCCAGAAACTCACTTCGAAGAACTAGCAATGCGCTTTATGGACATCCGTAAACGTATCTACAAGTTCCCTAAAATGGGTCAAAAAGCTGAGCTTGTATGTATCACTACAACTTCAGGTACAGGTTCAGAGGTTACTCCATTCGCTGTTGTTACTGACGACAAGACTGGTGCTAAATACCCACTAGCTGATTACGAAATCACGCCAAACATGGCTATCGTTGATGCGAACCTAGTAATGAACATGCCTAAGTCTCTAACAGCGTTCGGTGGTTACGATGCAGTAACTCACGCTCTTGAAGCTTACGTATCTGTTCTAGCGAACGAGTACTCAGACGGTCAAGCTCTTCAAGCTCTTAAGATGCTTAAAGAATACCTACCATCAAGCTACAAAAATGGTGCGGCTGACCCAATAGCTCGTGAGAAAGTACACAACGCAGCAACTATCGCTGGTGTAGCATTTGCGAACGCATTCCTAGGTGTGTGTCACTCAATGGCTCACAAAATTGGTGCTGAGTTCCACCTACCACACGGTCTTGCTAACGCACTACTTATCTCAAACGTTGTACGTTACAACGCGAACGATAACCCAACTAAGCAGACTGCATTCTCTCAGTACGACCGTCCACAAGCACGTCGTCGTTACGCTGAAGTTGCTGACCACCTAGGCCTAAGCCAAGCTGGTGACCGTACAGCTCAGAAGATTGAACGTCTACTGACTTGGTTAGAAGAGCTTAAAGTTGACCTAGACATCCCACTATCTATCCAAGCTGCGGGTGTTAACGAGTCTGACTTCATCGCTAAACTAGACGAGCTAGCTGTTGAAGCGTTCGATGACCAGTGTACAGGTGCTAACCCACGTTACCCTCTAATCACTGAGCTAAAAGAAGTTCTAACAACTTCTTACTTCGGCCAACCATACGTTGAAGGCGAAACTTTCGAAGGTACTACAGTTATCCTTAAGAAAGCAGACCAAAAGCCAGCTGAAGCGAAAGCGCCAAAAGCTAAAAAAGAAAAAGCTAACGCATAATAAGTAAGCATTAGTTTTGAGATAAGTTTTCGCTAGCACGATACTTATCTATCGGGAAAAGATGAAAGCCCCAGTCGAGAGACTGGGGCTTTTTTTATGTTTGGTTCGTTTGTAAAACGGATTGAGAGGCAATAGCTCTGCTACTTAATATGAGCTGAGCCAGTCATGTTCAATTGGAATAGGGAGTTAAACCTCTGCCGCGACAACTCGCCCACTGAAGTAGTCATTCGAGACAATGTATTCGGTTGTTCTGGTCAGCTCGTCTTGCAGCTGCGCCCAGTGACATCGGTTGAGCTTGCCATCGGAGTTATGAACGGCGGGAACAACGCCACCGACTCGAATGCCAAAGGGAGTCAGCTCTTTCGCCCAACTATGGGTAAAGCCAGTGATCATTGAGTTTGCGCTCTCTAAGCCAGACACATCGTGAAAGTCATCATGAGATATCACATTCACAATCACGCCTTCCTTATCTTCCTCTCGCAATCTCTCAGCACTGATTTGCCCAAATGCGAACAGGGTCGATGCCATCGATGAGAGATCATTAATAAAGCTGCTCACAGGCTGATCGCCAATTAGGCTAGGCATTGGGGAGCTTATCCAGTTATTGACCAGCACATCGGGTGTCGTGTTGAAGGTGGTTTGAATAAAATCATATACGCTGAGAATCGCTTGGCTGTCATTGCCTTTGAGCGTGTAGTGGTAAACAGAGTCAGAAAACCGGGCACACTGTAGATACGTCGCTTTAAGTGCTTCCGTGTCTTTATCACAAAGGATGACGGTGGCTCCAAGGTTAACAAAGTGGTTCGCAATCGCCCCCCCCAGTCGCGAGCCGGCAGATGTCACCAATATGATTGAGCTTTTTATTTCCATCCCAGTACCTAAACAAATCGTCCATGTCGGATAAGGATGGGTTAAAATTTATACAACGGGTGTGAATTGGTTCAAACTAAGGTGTGCCAATTAATAAGTTTTTATGAAGTTAGTGGCACGTCACATTTTGTAGTAACTTCAAGCGGTAACCGACATCAGGTGTTTTTAGGTTGCCTAAGGCTAGTGGTTCATATCATTCGTGTGAATACTTTGAAGTGTGCGAGTTAGTCGAAGAAGAGCTATGGATAGACAGCGAAAAAGGGAAAGGTAGGTGATCGCTATACTTGAGCTTGAATTTGATACCGACGTTGCGCGGTGGTTAGCTCATTGTAGAGCGTGGCATGTGGCAAATCAGGTAAATGCTTGTTTGCGAGTTTGCGTCGGTCATGACCAGAAAGGTTTTGGTAAACCTCTTCGGGTAAGTCGGCTGTATCTTCAGGCATGAAGGCAAGCGCTTCAGGTTTCAAGTAATGGCTGAGTTTGGCGCTGGCAAGGCTAGCTTGATGAAAATGATTAGATTGCTGAGCTGAAATCTCATATGAAGACTGGTTTGAACGCAGTTGTTGAGGTTCTGCTACGCCAAATTGTTTGCGCAGGCGATCTTCATTTGTCTCTGTGATTTCAATGGTGTCAATTGGCGTGCAATCACGGACATCATTAGAAAACATAGATAACAGCAACGCGAAATCTGCACGGCGACCTTGCTCAACCGCTTGGCTGATCCCGATGCCGAACTTCAGTTCGTTGATGATTCCTGCTTTGTCTAAAGTATGTATTTGCATGTCGCCTCTCATTGGATACACCTTTAACGGCATGGAGTCGGCAAACTTTAGTGTTTAATTACAGGCAAATAGAGAATTTATGTAGGGTTGGGAAGAAGGCTATCAATAGTTCGAGAAGTAAGCGCTATTGGCGGGTTTATTACAAAATGTTTAGATTTTGTGGAACACGACAGATACAAAAAAGCTCACGCCGAGGCATGAGCTTTCAATAGATAACTCGCTATAAATAGCGCAGCGTAAGCAATAATTACTTAGCTAGGTTCTCTTCTACGAAAGACCAGTTTACTAGGTTCCAGAATGCAGCCATGTAGTCAGGGCGAACATTGCGGAAATCGATGTAGTAAGCGTGTTCCCATAGGTCAACAGTTAGAAGTGGAGTAACACCTTCTTCTGTTAGAGGAGTAGCAGCGTTAGAAGTGTTAACGATGTCTAGAGAACCGTCAGCTTTCTTAACTAACCAAGTCCAAGAAGAACCGAAGTTGTTGATTGCTGAATCAGTGAATTTCGCTTTGAATTCTTCGAAAGAACCGAATGCAGCGTTGATAGCTTCTGCAACAGCGCCAGTTGGTTCGCCGCCCGCTTTAGGAGCAAGACAGTGCCAGTAGAACGTGTGGTTCCAGATTTGAGCAGCGTTATTGAAAACACCACCAGTAGAAGTCTTAACGATCTCTTCTAGTGTTTTGCCTTCAAACTCAGTACCTGGGATAAGGCCGTTTAGCTTAACAACGTAAGTGTTGTGGTGCTTACCGTGGTGGAAATCTAGCGTTTCTGCTGAGATGTGTGGTTCTAGCGCGTCTTTCGCGTAAGGAAGAGCCGGTAGTTCAAATGCCATTGCTCAATTCTCCATTGATATAAAAGAGTTAACTCTTTCGATTGCTTCCAGTGATATTATTATTCATGGCTCGCTATACTGCCAACCATGGTCAATTTGCTGACTTGCGATATAGTTTAGCAAGTTTTTACTTTATTAAAAGCTTATTTCATTACTTTTGTGTGAATTGTTAGCTTAGCTTGTTAACCGCTTTTTTTATATGGTTTTTATTCTTTTAGTTTGGGGTAGAATAAAGGCAATAAAAGCCGTAATCCATTAACGAGGAAGCAATGGAAACTATCGATAAAATCAAACAGCAAATTGAAGAAAACACTATTCTACTGTACATGAAAGGTTCTCCTAAGCTACCTAGCTGTGGTTTCTCTTCTCAAGCGTCTCAAGCTCTAATGGCATGTGGCGAAAAATTTGCTTACGTAGATATCCTACAAAACCCTGATATCCGTGCAGAGCTTCCTGCTTACGCACAGTGGCCAACTTTCCCACAACTTTGGGTTGAAGGTGAGCTAATCGGTGGTTGTGACATCATTCTTGAGATGTTCCAAAAAGGCGAACTTCAGCCAATCATCAAAGAAGCAGCGGCTAAAGTTGCTGGCGATGACGCTGAATAAGTTCTAGCCTTTGCGCTGAATAGTTAAAATGAGGGGCCTTAATCAGGCTCCTTTTTTGTTTGAATTGATCGAATCATTGACTCGATAAGGAATGAACAATGAACGTAAAACTTCATTATGTGCATGATCCAATGTGCAGCTGGTGTTGGGGTTACAAGCCAACACTTGAGTTATTGAAACAACAATTGCCTGCAAGCATTGAGTTTAACTATGTAGTGGGTGGTTTGGCCCCGGATTCTGATGAGCCAATGTCAGAAGAGATGAAAGGCAAGCTGCAAGCGATTTGGAAGCAGATCGAAGCTAAGTTGGGTACTGAGTTTAACCATGATTTTTGGACAGAGTGCCAACCTGTTCGCAGTACTTACCCTGCGTGCCGTGCCGTGATTGCTGCAGGTTTTCAAGACCACTACGAAGCGATGCTTGAAGCGATTCAACATGCTTACTACCTTCGAGCGATGTTGCCACATAGCCAAGACACACATTTGCAGTTGGCTGAAGAGCTAGGTATGAATGTTCAACAGTTTGAAAATGACCTTTCTAGCAAGTTATTGGAAAGTGAGTTAGATGACCAGCTAGGCTTTAAAGAAGCGATGGGTGTATTTTCTTACCCGACCTTAATGCTTGAAGTGAACGGCATCTTTAGTGAAGTTGAATTGGATTATCATTCAACGGAAGCGACGCTTAAGTCTATTCGCGAAATTTTAGTGAGTAATGCTCCCGCTGCGTAATTCAGCGAGAGTCATCTGTATTCGCAATGATTTCTAAGGCTTACTCATCAGAGTAAGCCTTTTTTGTTGTGCGCCGAGCATGGCGTTGATCTAGGAGGTGAAAGTCCTCTACGGG
>NZ_JBFSSD010000065.1:0-24332 GCF_041466145.1 Vibrio sp. 10N.239.312.D08
CTGAGCCCGTAGAGGACTTTCACCTCCTAGATCAACGCCATGCTCGGCGCACAATTAGAAAGCCGCAACGTGATGAACGTTGCGGCTTTTTTGATGCTTTGGTACTTAGCTATTCGTTTTTACAACGGGGTGACTCGCTTTTGATGAAGTGCTCGTTGCTACTTATCTGGACTCTCAACTTTTTCCGTCTGTTCAGAAGGCGGTAATAAACTAATAAGCTCACACTCCGTTGATATGAGTTTTTCCAACTCAGATCCTTGTGTCATTAAACGGAAATCACCGCCAGTGATCACCCCAAGAGGAATGGCTTTAGGATACAAAGCATTAAACTCTTTTAAATCAAATGCCTCGGTCAAACCTGTACTTTTAATTTGGCTACCCTGAGCCATCAGTGAGTTAAGCTTAGAATAGGTAATCCCTTCCGAGAACAGACTTCGATTGCCATTGCGGCTCACTTGATGTCTTTCATGCTTAGTCTCTGACGATTCAAGCTCAAACACCTTATTGGCACCAAACTCGTCTTGGTAATGCATGCTGACTAACGGGTTGGTTTGACGATAAGGCGAGACGATCATCGCACGCCCTATCCCATCGAGTTCCAAATTGTTTTCCGCGTGGCTTGAAGCTGGGTTACCAAAGTAAACATTCAAGTTATCCATACGAGCTAAGCGAATGCTTTCCCAGTTAGTATCAGCAAGCACACTGTTGATGTTGTGTGTGGCTAGCACCTTGGCAAATTGTCTTGCAAAGTGAGTGGCGCCAAAGAAGATAACCCCTTGCGCTTTCTCTTGAGTGACCCCTAGCCTTCTCGCCCACCAGCTCGCGGTTAAGCTCTGAATCACAACCGTACCAATAATGACTAAGAACACCATGGGCACGAGCAGATCTGCGCCTTCAATCAATTGCTTCTCTTGCAGTTTTATCGCAAACAGAGAAGAAACCGCGGCTGCTACGATCCCGCGAGGTGCCATCCAACTCAAAAACCATTTATCCGCCGAATTAAGATCCGTACCGATCCCGCTGATCCACACGCTTAACGGGCGAGCCACCAACATAACCACCGCTAGCAACCCAATACCGCCCCAACCTATCGAAAGGAAAGCCCCCGAATCGAGTCGACTGGCTAACAGAATAAACAACGCAGAAATAAGTAACACGGTCAGGGTTTCTTTGAATTCGATGATGTCTTCGATGTCCAAGCCCTTCACGTTGGCAAGCCAGATCCCCATGATGGTCACGGTTAATAAACCCGATTCTTCACTCAGATCATTAGAAAACGAGAACGCCGCCAACATTAGCGTCAGCACAGCCACATTACGTAAATAGTGCGGTACCCAATGCCCTTGCAGCATCTTGGCAATCAAATGGCCACCGATGATCCCTAAGCCTAAACCTATGACTAACGTCAGGCCCAGAGCTGACAGAACATGGCTTGTAGGATCGGCTGAAGAGACAATGTATTCGTAAACGAGAACGGCAAACAGAGCCCCAATCGGATCAATCACTATCCCTTCCCATCGCAAGATACTGCCTAAGGAAGATTTAGGCTGAATACTGCGAAGCATGGGTACGATCACCGTTGGGCCAGTTACCACGACTAATGCCCCAAACAATGCGGCTAACGGCCAACTAAAGTCCACAAAGTAGTAAGCACCCACCACGATACACGCCCATGTAATCAACATGCCGAAACTCACGAGGTGAGTCACCATCCGGCCATGGCCTCTGATTTCTTTGAAATTTAGGGTCAATGCCCCTTCAAACAGGATGATGGCAACCCCCAGTGAAATCATTGGGAATAAAACCTCACCGAAAATGGCATCGGGATTTAGGATATTCAAGCCGGGACCTAGCAACAGGCCGACGATAAGGAGAGGAAGAATAGCGGGAAGACGTAAACGCCAGCCGAGCAGCTGACAAGCTAAAGACAAGAGTCCAATTAACGCCAAAGAAGAAGTAATCGACAAATCCATTTGTGCCCCTAAAAGGTTTGCACCACACCCTGTGGTACAAACTATTCAATGAAATAAGAAAGCCTACGTTCTTACACTATAGGCTCTCTTTTTCACGCTAACCGAATATTATTGTGATTAATCAGTCACTTTACTATAGGGGGGAGTAAAGTCATGATCAGTTAGCTATAGAGAAAGTACAACACCAGCAATAGCGGCACTCATTAGGTTAGCAAACACACCTGCACAAATTGCTTTGAAGCCATATTGTGAGATGAAAGAACGACGCTCTGGAACTAAGCTGCCCAAACCACCGATAAGAATCGCCATGGTAGAGATGTTAGCAAAGCCACATAGAGCGAAAGTTACGATCGCTTGCGAGTGCTCACTTAGTGCCTCTTTAGCATCCATTAATTGGATGAAAGCCACGAACTCGTTCACTACAATCTTGTTACCGATCAATGAGCCCGCAACCACAGCCTCAGACCACGGCACACCGATCAGCCATGCAACGGGTGCAAACACATAACCTAGGATAAGTTCGAAGCTTAGGTTTACGCCAAACCAGCCGCCAACGATACCTAGCAAGCCATTCAACATTGCAATCACACTGATAAAGGCAAGAAGTGTTGCACCCACTGCAACGGCAATACGAAGTCCAGACATAGCCCCATCTGCCATTGCCTCAACTACGTTTGTTGCTCGTGGAATTTCAACGTCAGACTCAATATTTTCTTGAGCGTCATCTGCGCTACCTGGTACTAAGATCTTAGCCATCAATAGGCCAGCAGGTGCAGACATAAATGCAGCTGCGATCAGGTAATTTAGATCAACGCCAAGCGATGCGTAACCCACTAGCGTACCACCAGCGACAGAAGCCAAACCACACACCATCACAGCAAACAGTTGTGAATCTGTCATGTGTTTTAAGTAAGGCTTAACCACCAATGGCGCTTCAATCATGCCGACAAAGATATTGGCAGTCGCAGACAATGATTCCGCACGACCTGTGCCCAAGAACTTCTGTAGCGCACCACCAATAAGGTTGATCACCTTTGGCATAAAGCCGATGTGGTACAAGCCTGAAATCAGTGCAGAGAAAAAGATAATGATGCCCAAAACATTAATCGCAAAAACGAATCCATTATTGGTAAGGCCACCAAAAAGGAAGTTTATCCCTTCTTGACCATAATTGATTAAGCTAGACACCGCACCCGTGGCTGCATTCAACGCTTCTTTACCCATTGGTACATACAGAACCAATAGCGCGAATGAGATTTGTAATAAGAAAGCCAAAGAGACTGTTCTTAGTGGAATATTTTTTCTGTCCGTAGATAGTAACCAAGCGGCAACTAAAATAGTGATAATTCCAAGTAGGGAAGCCATGTGCGTCAACCTAAAAGTTGTAGGTAGGAAAGGCGACGCATTCTATAGAGGAAATCGTTTGCGGCAAGCTGAGGTTGTTAATGTGATGTTGGGGTAATCACGATTTAACTATGAGTATAATTAAGTTATTGAATTTTAATAATTAACTTTGATTAAAAAGCGTACTTTTTCCATATGGAAATTATATTTATAGATTAGGAAACAGTTAGCGATGCAGTTCAACGCAAGTTTTGAGGTTTTTGTCCCAATACGTCGGCGACCCGATATGATCTTTAATGAACTCAATCACTGCCGAAAGCTTCTTCGGCATATTCTTTCGGCTCGGGTAAACGGCATAGAATGGCATCAGCTGACTGGCTCTCCACTCTGGCAATACTTGAATGAGCTTGCCCGTTCTAAACTCTTCTTTCACTAAGTAAGTCGCCAAATAAGCAACGCCCCACCCTGATACTGCCGCGTCTCGTACTGCCTCAGCCAAATCGACTGAGTAATCGCCCGCGACTTTGACGCTGAGGTTTTCTTGCCCGTTGTCAAACGCCCACGATGTGTAATCTCGTTCACGGCTGCGATAGATAAGACAGTTATGGTCAATCAAATCGGAAGGTACATGTGGCGTCCCAGCCTTAATCAGATAATCCGGTGACGCAGCCACCACAAACTGACTGTCGGCTAATCGCTGCGCAATGTAACCTTCAGGCAAATCTTCATTGTTGGTGATCCAGAGATCCAAGCGCTCTTCAATCATGTCCACCTTATAGTCGAACAAGTGGACCTCGATTCTCAACTGAGGATAAAGCTGTCTGAGTTGATCAATCGCCGGAATGATATGGAGTGTGCCAAATGACTGCGACAAACCGACGCGTAGTATTCCAGAGATATCATCGCGCTGGCTATCCATATCCATCTGAGCTGCTTTCACCGTGTTAAACAGCTGCTCACAATGTTGATAGAATACGTCTCCCGCTTCAGTCAGCGTGAGGCTTCGTGTGGTTCGTTGTACCAACTTGATGCCGATTGAGTCTTCAAGCAAAGCGACTTGCTTACTGATATGAGACACCGAAACGTTCAAGCTTTTTGCAGCACTGGTAAAGCCTTCGTGCTTGATCAGCGCATGGAATATCACCATCTGTGCAGCTCTATCTGTTAGCACAAGATCACCTTATTAAATCTCTGAAATATAAAATCAAAAAGGACTCCGAAGAGTCCTTTAGTTCGTTCTGCCTATGATAGGCCAAATGCTATTCAAAGCGACTTAGGTCTGTTAATCAAACTTAATTCTGTCGGCTAGGTGGCTTACTGCCAAAGCAAAGTAGTAAGAACGATTCCACTTCATTAACACATTGTAGTTGTTATAAATGAGGTACGAACGTCCGGTTTCATCATCCGGCATGATTAACCAAGCTTTAATGTCTTCATCAAGTGTTGGCAGTGGGCGATCGTCATAGCGTTTAATACCGAGTTCAGACCACTCTTTTAAGTATTTCGCTTTGTCTTCGTCTCGACCTTGTAAATCGATCGACACAGTTGACGGAACATGAACCTGACGACCCCAAGTATATTTGTCATCCCACCCTGATTGGCTGAGATAATTGGCCGCCGAAGCAAATACGTCTTCTTCAGTGCCCCAAATGTCTTTCTTGCCATCACCACTGCCATCAGCGGCGTAAGCTAAGAATGAGCTTGGCATAAACTGAGGTTGACCCATCGCACCAGCCCAAGAGCCTTTCATTTCTTTTGGTGCAATATGGCCTTGATCAAGAATCTTCAATGCCGCCATCGCTTCGCTACGGAAGAAAGCTTCTCGACGTCCTTCATAAGCCATGGTCGTTAGGGCGTCGATAACGCTGTAATTGCCCGTGAACTTACCAAAATTACTCTCAACGCCCCATAGCGCGACAATGAATCTTGGTTGAACACCATATTCATCACCAATACGCTTTAACGCGGTGTAATGCTCCTTGTAGAGTGACCTTGCTTGCTTCACTTTCCAATCTGGAACCGCTCGTGGAATGTATTCATCCAGAGTCAGTTTTTTCTCAGGTTGGTTTTTGTCGGCTTTTACCGCTCTTGGCTTAAACGTTACACCATCAAAGGCTTCATCAATGATCGCTTCAGAGATGCCTTCTTCACGGCCTTGTTGTTTTAGTTTTTCTACATATTGCTCGAAGCTCAGTTCTTCAGCTTGTACTGAACTTATGGTCAGGCTATTACCCAATAGTAATGCCGACACAGCCAATATGGTTTTCGAAAATTTACTCAACGATCACTCCTCCTTGAATTGAGGTGGCTATCACTCTTCGTCTTGAGATTTCTGTTGAGCTTTACGCTCTTTATGAAGCTCAAGTTCGTTAACTGGTGGTGGCGGAACCTGTAAAAAGAAACCATCGGTATTCAGTGATTCTTTCACTTTTTCGATGTTTACTTGAGCCAGTTTACGGCCATCCATTTTAATTACCATTACAAAACTAGGTTTACCAAACATTTGCATCAATGCGTCAGGAACTTGTGAAAAATCATCCTTCTTAGGGATATAAAGGTATGTTCCTTCTTTCTTTGAGCTTTTATATATAGAACACAGCATGACAAACCTTTTAATTGATTATGACTACAAAACTCTCACTTGCGAGATCAATAGTTTATGTTAGGGAAATATTGGGAACAAAACGTCCATTTGACAACAAGATTACTTGCTGTGCTTGGTTTGGGAATATAACATGATAAACCTAGTTTCAGGCAATGCCCTTTATTTTATTGATAAAGAAATTGTACCAATCCGCTATTGAGGTCCTGTAGTTTTTCGATGTCTAGTAACCCAGATCTAAAAGGTAGCAGCTTTACGCTATCTGTTTTGCACTTATCCGATGATCAAGTCGAAAATGCAGTCTCTTTTCTTCAAGAGAAAGTAGACCAAGCACCTACGTTTTTCGCTGCCGCACCTGTTGTTATCAACATCAGTAAAGTCGCGGGCGATATCGATTTTGTGCAACTTAAAAATGGTATATCTCAAGCGGGCATGATCCCGGTTGGTGTGGCAGGCTGTTCTGATAAGCGAATGCAAAACCTCGCTAAAGAAGCCGGTTTTGCAGTGATGACGGCAAGCAAGTCGCCATCTCAAGCTCCAGCGAAAATGGCACCAATCAAAGTGATTAGAACCCCTATTCGTTCTGGTCAGCAGGTTTATGCGAAAGATGGCGATCTATTGATACTCAGCCATGTGAGTGCAGGCGCGGAAGTGATTGCCGATGGCAGCATCCATATTCATGGCACTTTACGCGGCCGTGCGATTGCAGGTGCAAGTGGTCAAACTGAAGCAAAAATAATTTGTAATGATTTACAAGCCGAGCTGGTTTCCATTGCAGGAAATTACTGGCTCAGCGATCAAATTGAAAGCGAGTACTGGCAGAAGAAAACCATGTTCAGTATGGCAAACGATGTATTACACGTTGATGTCCTCGCAATATAAGAGAAATAAAAGGAAAACAGAATGGCACGCATTATCGTTGTAACGTCGGGTAAAGGCGGGGTAGGCAAAACGACCTCCAGTGCAGCTATTGCCTCGGGTCTGGCTTTAAAAGGGAAGAAAACCGCAGTCATCGACTTTGATATCGGTCTGCGTAACCTAGATTTAATCATGGGTTGTGAGCGTCGTGTTGTGTACGACTTCGTTAATGTTATCAATGGTGAAGCGACGCTGAACCAAGCGATGATCAAAGACAAGCGTACAGAGAACCTGTTCATTCTTCCTGCTTCTCAAACTCGTGATAAAGACGCACTAACAAAAGATGGCGTTCGTCGTGTGTTTGATGAATTGGATGAAATGGGCTTTGATTTCATCATCTGTGATTCTCCTGCGGGTATCGAGCAAGGCGCTCTAATGGCGTTGTATTTCGCTGATGAAGCGATTGTGACTACTAACCCTGAAGTCTCTTCTGTACGCGACTCAGACCGTATTCTAGGTATTCTTGACTCTAAATCTCGTCGTTCAGAAGACGGCTTAGAGCCAGTGAAAACACACCTTCTACTGACTCGCTACAATCCAGCACGCGTAACTCAAGGTGAGATGCTCAGTGTGGAAGACGTTGAAGAAATCCTGCACATCTCTCTACTGGGCGTGATTCCAGAGAGCCAGGCCGTACTGAACGCATCGAACAAGGGTGTGCCAGTTATCTTTGACGAAGCAACCGACGCAGGTATGGCTTACAATGATACTGTAGAGCGACTACTGGGTAGCCAAGTGGACTTCCGTTTCTTAACGGAACAGAAGAAAGGCATCTTCAAAAGACTGTTCGGGGGCTAATACGCAATGTCATTATTAGAGTTTTTTAGACCACAGAAAAAGACAACCGCAAACCTAGCCAAAGAACGTTTGCAGATCATTGTTGCTGAGCGACGCAGCCATGACGACCCTGCTCCATCATACTTACCGCAACTGAAAGAAGACATCTTGAAGTGTATTGCGAAGTACGTTGAAGTCGATCCATCAATGGTTGATCTGACGTTCGAACATAAAGATGACGACATCTCAGTATTAGAGCTGAACGTTAAGCTTCCAGAAGAAGATCGATAACTAGAGCCTGAGCTGTGCTTATCAATACTCAATAAAAAAGAGAGCCTAGGCTCTCTTTTTTGTGTCTGAAACTTTTATCTCTGCAGCATTCGTTGCTTACTGAAGATATAAGGTTATTTGATTGCTTTATTTAGCTTCTCACCAACCACGTCTAGGCGCCAACCTTGCATTACATCAGGCAGCTTCTCTGGATTACGATCGTACTTCCAAATCCAGCTTAACACTTGATTAAGTTGCTTCTTCGATGCCAAAAATTCAGTCGCTAAGCCACTGTGTTGCGATGCTGTTTTCACTTCATCTTTCAACACTTTGAAGAGTTGCTTGTAACCTGGGTAGTCCATTAGACGTTCTACTGGCGCTGGGTACTCTTCTTCTGGCGTATGCTCAGCTAATTTCACGATTGAGCTGATCTTCGCACCATGGCGACGTACAGAACGGTAATCAAACCCTTCCTGCTCCATATGCTTAGGATCTTTCATTGCGAATCGAGCCACTGCCCATAGGTCTTGTTCTTTAAAGACAAAGTTCAACGCTAAATCACGCTTAATCGCTTCTTTTAAACGCCAAGTTGCTAGCGGTCTTAAAATCGCTAGCTGTTGAGGTTTTAGCTGCCACGCGCCTTTAATATCAAGGTAAGCGTTGTCTGGGTTTGCTTTACGGATGCGCTTAGCTACTTGTAAATCAGACTCTTGTTGCGCCGCTTCCCACCAGCCTGCTTCCATCACTTTTTCGAGAAGCTTGTTGTACATTGGCATCAAGTAGTGAACGTCTGCCGCTGCATAGTCGAGTTGCTTTTGAGAAAGCGGACGCGCTAGCCAGTCAGTACGAGATTCACTCTTATCTAGGTCAACACCTACAAACTCAGAAACTAGAGCCGCAAAGCCAGTTGAAAGACCATGACCTAAGAAGGCTGCCATGATCTGCGTATCAACCATTGGTGTTGGCGTACAGCCAAATGCGTTCTGGAATACTTCTAGATCTTCGCCACACGCATGTAACACTTTCAGTACTGACGTGTCTTTCAACAGCCCAACAAACGGGGTCATTTCATCAAGAGCAATAGGATCAATCAGTGACAGCGTTTCACCATCAAATAACTGAATTAAGCCTAATTGAGGGTAATAGGTTCTTGTACGAACGAACTCTGTATCAAGCATAACAACATCGGCTTCACGTGCTTGTTGGCAAACTCGCTCAAGGTCTTTAACTTGGGTAATGATTTGATAATCCACAAAACTCTCACTGATTTTACTTTGATCGCCGGATACAAAAATGCCGACATTAACTGTCGGCATTCTAACACCATTTTTCAGCGCTCGCTTAGATTAAGCGCCTGAATGGTTTCGGGGGCTAATTTCTCGCAAACCCGTGATTACTCGCTTGCGCGTTTGGCAAGCTCTGCGTCATTTTCTTCACGAAGCACTCTGCGCAAGATTTTGCCTACATTGGTTTTTGGTAGTTCTTCACGGAACTCAATCAATTTAGGGATCTTGTAGCCAGTTAGGTGTTCACGACAGTGCGCGATAATGTCTTCTTTGGTTAGGCTAGGGTCACGTTTCACAACGTAAATCTTAACCAGCTCACCAGACACCTCATGAGGTTGGCCGATAGCCGCAACTTCTAACACTTTGCCATGCAGAGCCACAACATCTTCAATCTCGTTCGGGTAAACGTTGAAGCCTGACACTAGAATCATGTCTTTCTTACGGTCTACGATGTACAACAAGCCTTCGTCATCAAACTTAACGATATCACCAGTCGATAACCAACCATCTTGGTCGATCACTTCTTTGGTCGCTTCTGGACGTTGCCAGTAGCCTTGCATCACTTGAGGGCCACGAACCTGCAATTCACCCACTTGGTCATTACCAACCACTTTACCTTCATCATCAACAATACGAACTTCTGTTGATGGTACTGGTAGGCCGATTGCACCTGTGTAGTCTTTCAGATCGTATGGGTTACCTGTGACCAAAGGAGCACATTCGGTTAAACCATAGCCTTCAAGTAGGTGGACACCTGTCGCTTTCTTCCATTGCTCAGCAACAGCGCGTTGAACCGCCATACCACCGCCAACAGATAAACGCATGTTACTGAAGTCCAATTCGTGGAAATCTTCGTTATTCACGAGCGCATTGAACAAGGTGTTTACGCCAGTAATCGCGGTAAACGGAACCTTTTGCAGCTCTTTAATAAAGCCAGGAATGTCACGAGGGTTAGTAATCAGAAGGTTACGGCCACCCATCTCAACAAACAATAAGCAGTTCACGGTAAGAGCAAATACATGGTAAAGCGGCAATGCCGTTACCACCAATTCACGGCCTTCTTGCAGAACAGGGCTATATGCCCCTTTCGCTTGCAGTACGTTCGCAATCATATTGCGGTGCGTTAGGATTGCGCCCTTCGCTACGCCCGTTGTACCACCTGTGTACTGTAGGAATGCGATGTCATCACCTGCCATAAATGGCTTCACGTACTGTAGGCGACGGCCTTTATGCAGTGCTTTTCGAAATGAGATAGCACCCGGCAGATCGTACTTAGGCACCATGCCTTTTACGTATTTCACTACGAAGTCGACAATCGTACCTTTCGCTCGTGGCAGCATTTGCCCCAAGCTGGTTAGCACAACGTGTTTAACCGGAGTTTTATCAACGACTTTCTCTAGCGTGCTCGCAAAGTTAGAAACGATAACAATCGCCTTTGCGCCAGAGTCATTCAATTGATGTTCAAGTTCACGAGGCGTGTACAGTGGGTTGACGTTCACTGCAATCATACCTGCACGCAGTACACCAAAGAGTGCAATTGGGTATTGCAGCAGGTTTGGCATCATCAGCGCGACACGATCGCCTTTCTTCAGTTTTAGATCATTCTGCAGGTAAGCAGCAAAAGCACGACTGCGCTCTTCAAGCTTACGGAATGTCATGATAGACCCCATGTTCTCGAATGCTGGTTGGTCTGCGTACTTCTGTACCGACTGTTCGAACATTTCAATAAGAGATGGGTACTGATCTGGGTTGATCGTCTCTGGTACGTCACTTGGATAACGTGAAAGCCAAGGTTTGTCCACTATGTTACTCCTCGTTTATCAGCTGACGACTGCTTCGCCGCTTTTTATCATTGCGGTATTACAGCACAGCTTTAGTGCATGAGCACTAAAAGGCTCAAACACTTGTTTAAATTTTGTTAACTACACCAAGAATTAGCTCTGAAACTAGCTCTGGGCTCTCTAAATGACAATGATGTCCACCAGGAACAGTCTCTATATGCAGAGGACTATGCACTGATTTGTAGCGATTATGCTGCAAATGTCGGAATCCACCATTCCCTAGGATTATTAATTGAGGGCATTCAATAGCCGCCATAATCGCTTCAGCGTGCGCCTGTGACATTCGATATAACGAGTCACATTTTAGATTAGGGTCGCATCGCCATTGCCAAGAGTTCTCGAACTCGACAATACCTCGCTCAACAATAGGAGCGATTAATTCAGCATTAATTTGGTTGGCGTGAGCTCTCAGCTTAATAGCATCCTCAAGGCTTGCCAAAGGACGTGAAGGCTTTCTTCGCTGTCGAAGACGACTGAGTACCCCATCCCTCAAGCGAGAGACTGTTTCGTGGGGAGCTTCAGAAAGAGGTCCGTGACCTTCAATTTGAATTAATCCTGACACCTTTTCAGGAAAGGCGGCACTATAGCAACTTGCTATCAATGCACCAAGTGAATGTCCTACCAGTACCAGTCTGTTTGGCGATAATTTAGTCACCAACTGATGCAAGTCATCAATATAATCATGAAATGGGTAGTAACTTCCCGATTTGTGCGACGAGAAGCCGTGTCCGAAGAGATCGATAGCAACAAGGTGAGCATTGGGCGCAAACTTGGCGACTTGCTGCATAACCGGATTAAAGCTGGACGAATTATCCAACCACCCATGAATAAAAACGACCGTCGTTGCGGTCGTTTGTGGGTTGCCAATCTGTTGTGTTGCAAGCGTCCCGCTCGCAAGGGAGTATGACTTTTCAATCATCAAACACTTAGTTCCATCTGTTTGCGCAATCAACGTCTAAAAAGTTAATTACTCTACGTCCTGTATCACTCGACCTTGTCTTGGCATCGTTTGAAAACTGCGACAATGTAAACTTCTGCACGAGTAGTAGGTTGGTGCAAAATCGTTAACAACAACACGCTCAGTGATGTTCCACAGTCGTTGGTTGTCCACTTTCATCACAGGGAAGATGTAAGGGTATTCCCCTATTTTTCCATCTTCACTTCCGCTTGACTGACCAACCAGTGTAATCAGACGGCCTTCTGCAAAACTTAGAGGCTCAACATACCCTTCAATATAACCAACAAAACGTCCGCTTGGCTCTGCGTCTAGGTCTGGCTTACCGCTACTCGAAATCGGCATATTAGCAACTTCGATTCGAGTCTTATCTTTCAAGTTGGTTACTTTAGAGATAACGCCACCCAATCGAACACTTTTCGCCTCCGGTAGTTGGTCGACCCACTGTTGGTAATCACTAATTACAGGCTCTGATTTTGCTTCAAGTTCGCTAGGAAGTGATGAACACCCGGCAAGTACCAAGACACCAAGAGAAAGGGCTATTAAGCGTAATTTAGAGAGATAATTTGACATGGTTCTGGTCCTTAAACAGGCATTAATAAGAAGCTCTAGATGTAGATATCGACACCGATAAGCTTTGCAAGTTCTTCTTTCTTCGCCTGATTCATTACATCCATATACTCTTCCATAGCCTTACGTCCTCGGCCTTCTGGAAGATCATACTGGATTTGAGCCTTGTGTAGTTCAGACTCTTTAACTTGACGAATAGAGTGAGAAACAGCATTAGCGACCTTAGTCGGTTGCCCAACCGCAGTGCTAGCATCAGATTTTTTTGCCTGCTCCTTCTTTTTAATTCGATTCGGCTTAGACGTGCTGCCTATCGAAGAAGGAGGTAAGTTGTTAATTGATACCATGACTAAATATCTGCCCTCTCAAATCTAAATAATACGCATTTAGACCTAATTTGCATCAGAACCTTGTAAAAATTATTCGCGACCTGGCAGTTTCTTCCAAGTCACTTTGTCACGAAGATAAACTGGCTCAGATTCTTCTGCTGCAACCGCTTTACCTTCTGCGTAAGCAAATTGAGCAAGGAACGCCATATCTTGAGCTTCTGGGAATAGCACTTCACACGCTTTGGTGTTGATCGCAAGTGTATCCATATGCTCGGCATAAGCTTCCCAGCCGGTACCGACTTTCGCCCATATTTCAGAATCTGCTTCTAACTGCGCAGCCAGTTCACTTGGTGGCGTTACACATTCGGCATCAACCGCAGTCCAACGACCATCTTGTTCGCGGCTGTAACGAGCCCAGTACACTTCGCTCATACGCGCATCAATCGCTGTTGCTACATGAGTTTCACCAAATTTACGGTAGCTGCCTTGCGCCATCGCTGCCAGTGTAGAGACACCAATCATTGGTAAATCCGCACCAAAAGCCAAGCCCTGAGCAATACCAATACCAATACGCACACCCGTGAAACTGCCTGGGCCTTGGCCAAACGCGATAGCATCGATATCGGTTAAAGCGACATTCGCTTCTTTCAGTACTTCATCCACCATAGGTAGAATTTTCTTCGTATGGTCTCGAGGAGCCTCTTCGCTACGTGCGAACACCTGGTCACCAATTACTAATGCAACTGAACAGTTTTCAGTTGCGGTATCTACTGCAAGAATTTTCGCGCTCATTTGTGTCTCAAATATTCGTTATCTAATCTAAAAATAATGGCTAAACTCAACAATGCCAATTACTCAGCAGCGGTTGAATGGTCTTTAGCTAAGAATTCTTTAATGACCCCTAAGTCACGTGTACGAGGGATAGGCGGTAAACTCGCCAAAAATATGCCACCGTAATCGCGAGTCACCAATCGGTTATCGCAAATAATCAAAGCACCATTATCGCGCTTGTCACGTATCAATCGGCCGACACCTTGTTTCAAGGTAATCACAGCGTCTGGCAACTGTACTTGTGCAAAAGGATCACCCCCTTTTAGCTTACAGTCCTCGATTCGAGCCTTAAGTAAAGGGTCATCAGGGGCTGTAAAGGGCAATTTATCGATGATAACACAGCTTAATGCGTCGCCCCTAACATCTATCCCCTCCCAGAAAGCACCTGTAGCCACCAGCAATGCGTTACCTAATTCCATGAATTCGGCTAAGGTTTTTTGCTTACTTGTCTCACCTTGCAATAGAACGGGAACCGAGAGGGTTTCACGGAATCGCTCCCCCAACTCTTTCATCATGCTGTGTGAAGTACACAAGAAGAAACAGCGGCCTTGGTTTTGCTCAATCACAGGAGTCAGCATTCTTACTAGCTTATCCGCGAGACCGGGGCTATTCGGTTCTGGAAGATAACGAGGCACACACAAGCGCGCTTGATTCGGATAATCAAACGGGCTCGGCAGTGAAAACTGTGCCGACGGTTTTAACCCTAATCGAGAAGTAAAGTGTTCGAAATCATCCGACACCGCCAAGGTTGCTGAGGTAAACACCCATGCGCCCGGCTTCAGCTCAATCTGTTCGTGGAATTTATCGGCGACAGAAAGCGGTGTGATATGCAGAGCAAAGTGGCGCGGTGTAGTGTCATACCAATACGAATAGCCAGTGATCGACACATCGCACACACGTTCGATACGCGACTTAATCATATTTGCGCGTTCGAAAGCGGTATCTAACAACTGGCTTCGCCCAAGTGCTAACTTCAATACATCAACAGCAAGTTGCAGAGCATCTTGCAAACGAACTAACTCGCGTGCAATCGACTCGGATTTCAAAGCTTCGCGCCAGTTACCACGAAAGCCGGTATCACCAAGCACAATACGCAGATCGGCTGACGATTGAACGAGCCTATCCCCTACTTTCTGTAGCTGACGCATGTCTTTGGCTTCAGTTCGGTAAGCAATTTCAATGTCTTTGGCTAACTCTTGGATCTGTCGACTGGAAACCGATTGTCCGAAGTACTGGCTGGCGATGTCAGGAAGTTGATGTGCTTCATCGAAAATAAACACGTCAGCTTCAGGTATCAATTCGCCAAATCCGGTTTCTTTGATCGCCAAATCAGCTAGGAAAAGGTGGTGGTTTACGACCACCACATCGGAATCCATCGCTTTCTTACGCGCTTTAAGCACAAAGCAATCGGTATAGCTTGGGCACTCTTTACCCAAGCAATTATCATTGGTCGAGGTAATGGTTGGAATAACCGGGCTGTCTTCAGCGATATCATCACAATCGCCTAAATCACCCGTTTGAGTGGATGACGACCAACTACGAACTTTGACTAACTGAGCCAGCAGCGTTGGATCGGTATGAGCACCATGACTCTCGATCATTTGGCGACTGAGCCTGTCTAAACACAAATAGTTTGAACGTCCTTTGAGCAACGCAACTTGACCATAAAAGCCAAGCGCATCGACCATCAAGGGTAAATCTCGGTGAAACAGCTGCTCTTGAAGGTTTTTAGACCCCGTACTAATGATGGTTTTCTTGCCACTAAGCAGCGCAGGCACTAGGTAAGCAAACGTCTTACCAGTACCTGTTCCAGCCTCAACAACCAACTGGCTTTGATTTTCAATAGCTTGTGAAACCGCTTCAGCCATGTCTAACTGAGCTTGTCTTGGTTGAAACCCAGGGATAGCTTTGCCCAGAGCGCCATCAGCAGAAAACGTTTTAGATATCATAGAGTACGAAGTTTAGAAAAAGAGAAGGAGAATTATGGCAGGTTTAGTGAGCCGGCGCGAATCAAGAATGACTTCGCATCGGAGGTGTTTGGTTTGGCTTGACGTGGCTTAAGTTACCTTGAAGGTAAGAATTGAAGAAGTAGGAATTAGAGAATCGTTTTTATTTTCGACTGAGATAACGTGATAGCCAATGAGCACCTTCAAAATGGTTATCACCAGGCTGTATGGCTTTCGCTGCATCGGTTGGTGAGGTCTTACTTTCCCACATTTCATCTAGAACATGACCATCTAATTCGGTACCTCTCGCCAATGAATTCACTCGCTTGCAGTACAGTTTTTTGGCTAGTAACTCTTTATCCATAAGTATCACCTCTATTTTTGGCCAAGGCGTAAATGCCTCGGTTGAAGTTCAAATGCGTACTACGGTCAAAACTTTTAAAAATGAAGCTTCTGCCTGTTTTTCTATCTAAAAACTGATATTTCTATATCAAACAATTTATCAAAGCGATAAATCAGCAGCAGAATTTGTTGAAACCAACTTGATAATAGATTAATTATAACGGTGATATTGCGGCTCAGTTCACCGTTCGACGGCCTGCATTAAATTTGAAGAATCCCTATTTCATATAATAAGTGCAACATTTCATGGAAGTAAGATGCAAATGGAAAGAAAAACTTTACTAACACATTGTACTGATGCCCCGGGCCTCATCTCTAAGATCACCAATATTTGTTACAAACACCAACTCAATATTGTGCACAACAATGAGTTCGTAGATAACACAAGTGGCCACTTCTTTATGCGCACCGAGCTTGAAGGGTATTTCAATGACGAAACCTTACTTGCCGATTTAGATCAAGCCCTGCCACCAAATACGAAACGTAAGCTTGTTGATTCGTCTCGCAAGCGTGTTGTGATACTCGTGACCAAGGAAGCACACTGCCTTGGCGACATTCTAATGAAGAACTTCGATGGCAGCTTAGACGTTGAAATTGCGGCCGTTGTCGGTAACTACGACATTCTACAAAGCCTAACCGAGCGTTTTGACATCCCTTACCACCATGTTTCTCACGAAGGGCTAAACCGTGAAGAACATGAGAAGAAGATGCTAGAAGTGATTGACCAGTACGAGGCGGATTACCTTGTTTTGGCTAAGTACATGCGAGTGCTGACACCAGGTTTTGTTGAAAAATACCACCACAAGATCATCAATATCCACCACAGCTTCTTGCCAGCATTTATTGGCGCGAAGCCATACCAACAAGCGTATGAGCGCGGCGTGAAGATCATTGGCGCAACGGCACACTTTGTGACGAATGATTTGGATGAAGGTCCAATCATCAAGCAAGATGTTATCCCTGTGGATCACAACTTCAGCGCGAAAGACATGGCACAAGCCGGTCGTGACGTAGAGAAGAATGTATTAAGTAAGGCGTTAAACAAGGTGATCAATGATCATGTGTTTGTTTACGGCAACAAGACTGTAATTCTGTAAATCGGATATTCGATTTCCGGTAAGACTTCCAGTTAGAACCCAATAAAAAACGCGCAATAGGGAAAGCCCATCGCGCGTTTTTTGTATCTGATGATCAGACTCGCTTTGAGAGACTCCCGACTACGCTCCTTCGTCGCTATCGGGAATGACGAACTCGGTGATGAACCTTCGAGCTATAGGCTCTAACATACGCTCTCGAACGCTCAGTCTGTCACTATCCAAAGATAGACTCTGGAAAATTTCATCGAACACCCCGTCATTCCGACGAGCCAAGGCGAGATCAGGAATCTCTTTCCTAGCAACTCTCTATTCAAATTAAGCCTGTTCTGATTCCACAATCTTCTTCAAAGAGTGTGGATGCAGCTTGATGCAAATCCCTTGATGTTTAAAAGCCACTGTTGGGTTATTCAAGCGTTCACCCTCGCCTTTCGGGCTAGAGAGTTTGATCTTAACGCCTTGCTCACCCAGCGTTTCAAAGTTAGCAGCGAACTGCGGGTAAGTTTCTTTAAGATCCGCTAGATACTCATCAGCTGTTTGGGCATGAGAAGGAATCACAAACTCTACATGTTCCCAATCTTGGCTTGGGTAAATCTTACCTTCTGCTGGATATGGCAGCTCCAAACATTCAATTTTCCAGCCAAGGCTTTGCAAGGGTTCATCGAAAGCCAACACCACAATTGGACGACCATTAATCATCGCCTCAGAAATCATAGAGCCGTACTCAGACCACGCTTGATGGGCAGATTTCGCTAGCTCAGTGTCATTGATTCGCAGCGCAATATGATCCGCTTGAGCAAAGCTTAAATCCAAACCTAATGTATTTCCTAGGCTCTCGATTTTTGCCATAAAAGTATCAAGGCGGGCGATCATTTGTTGTGGTTCTAGTTCAGCTTGCTTCAGGCTCATCATCATTGTCTGTGTTCTCAAAATAATGGCTGCATGTTATCAGTTTTGCCTTTTGCAACAAGCGTTGCTTTTACAAAAAACACTCAATAACTATGTTCTTTTCGCTCCTTAAACATGCAAACGCGTCTTGCTAAAAGTCGATTGTCAAAAACCACTCAGGAAATGTTAATTTTCTATCAATTCGACCTATAAGAAACCCCACAAAATTGGTATGATTAACGCCATTTTTGTGAACTTAAACAGTGTCTGTTGTTCATTTCGGCATTAAATCGTTAACTAGATGCATAATTAACCAATTTAATGACCTCGAAATAACGGCCACTCTTATCATCCTTGAATTGAAGGAAACGCGTGTGAATATCCAAGCACTTATTAATGACAAAGTATCTCAGGCTCTAGAAGCCGCAGGCGCACCTGCAGGCTCTCCTGCGGCTGTTCGCCAATCTGCAAAACCACAATTTGGTGACTACCAAGCAAACGGCGTTATGGGCGTTGCTAAGCGACTAGGCACTAATCCTCGAGAGTTTGCTCAAAAAGTATTGGACGTTCTAAACCTAGACGGTATCGCTTCTAAAGTAGAAATCGCAGGCCCAGGTTTCCTTAACATCTTCCTAGATGAAGCTTTCCTAGCACAACAAGCAGACGCAGCATTGGCTGATTCTCGCCTTGGTGTTGCAGTAGCAGAAACACAAACAATTGTTGCGGATTACTCTGCACCAAACGTTGCGAAAGAGATGCACGTTGGTCACCTACGTTCAACCATCATCGGTGATGCGGTCGTTCGTACTCTTGAGTTCCTAGGCCACAACGTTATCCGTGCTAACCACATCGGTGACTGGGGTACTCAATTTGGTATGCTTATCGCAAACCTTGAGCGCGTTCAGGCTGAGTCTGGTGAAGTTTCAATGGAACTTGCTGACCTTGAAGGCTTCTACCGTGAATCTAAAAAGCTTTACGATGAAGACGAAGAGTTCGCAGTTAAAGCACGTGGCTACGTTGTTAAACTACAAAGCGGCGACGAGTTCTGCGCAGAGATGTGGAAGAAGCTTGTTGACGTAACAATGATTCAAAACCAACGCAACTACGATCGCCTAAACGTGTCTCTAACGCGTGATGACGTAATGGGCGAAAGCATGTACAACCACATGCTTCCAACTATCGTTGCTGACCTAAAAGAGCAAGGTCTTGCAAAAGAAGATGACGGCGCACAGGTTGTATTCCTAGACGAATACAAAAACAAAGATGGCGACCCAATGGGCGTTATCATCCAGAAACGTGACGGCGGCTTCCTTTACACAACCACTGATATCGCTTGTGCAAAATACCGTTTTGAAGAACTAGGCGCAGACCGCGTACTTTACTTCATCGACTCACGTCAGCACCAACACCTAATGCAAGCTTGGACTATCGTTCGTAAAGCAGGTTACATCCCAGAATCTGTTTCTCTTGAGCACCACGCATTCGGCATGATGCTAGGTAAAGACGGTAAACCATTCAAGACTCGTGCAGGCGGTACTGTTCGTCTTGCTGATCTTCTTGATGAAGCCGAAGTTCGTGCAGCGCAGCTAATCGAATCTAAGAACCCAGAACTAGCAGAAGACGAGAAGAAAGCGATCGCGAACACTGTTGCTATGGCAGCGGTTAAGTACGCAGACCTTTCTAAGCACCGCACTACTGACTACGTGTTCGATTGGGACAACATGCTTGCATTCGAAGGCAACACAGCACCATACATGCAGTACGCATACACTCGTGTTGCTTCTGTATTTGCTAAAGCTGGCATTTCTATGGACTCGCTTGAAGGTGAAATCAAAATCACTGAAGAGAAAGAGAAAGCGCTTATCGCGAAACTTCTACAGTTTGAAGAAGCAGTACAGTCTGTTGCTCGTGAAGGTCAACCACACATCATGTGTAGCTACCTGTTCGAACTAGCTGGTCAATTCTCTAGCTTCTACGAAGCGTGCCCTATCCTAGTTGCTGAAGACGAAGCTGTTAAGCAGAGCCGTCTGAAGCTTGCTGCACTAACAGCGAAGACGATCAAGCAAGGTCTATCGCTTCTAGGTATCGACACTCTAGAGCGCATGTAAGCGATTCGAGATTCGAGATTCGAGATTCGAGATTCGAGATTCGAGATTCGAGAAAATTAGAAAGGTTGACGTGAAAGCGTCAACCTTTTTTTGTCTGGAGGTTTGTTTACTCGATTATTTAAGCGATTAGCTAACCTACACAGCAAGAGATCTCCTATTACGCTCATTCGTCGCTCTAGGAGATGACGAGAATAGGTGTAGTGAATCCAAGACAACATCAATGATGCGCCATCAAACCACACCAAATCGTTATCCCTCTTCTCGCCATCATTCCCTACAGTGAGGGACGAACGTGATAGGGAATCTGCTTATTGAGAACGTAAGCCCTAGCCACATTCAAACTCCGACCTTATACTCATGTAAAACAATTAATTGGAAAGATCATGAGCTTCGAACTTCACCCGCAACTTGCGAAAGACACCACACTTATCGGCGAATTTCCACTGAGCTTAGCCCTGCTACACAAAGATAACGCAGTGCCTTGGGTTATCTTGGTACCAAAACGTGCCAACCTAAAAGAGTTGCACCACTTACCAATGAAAGAGCAACAGCAGTTCCTACATGAATCTCAGGCGGTAAGCCAAGCATTAGAAGCAACGTTCCAACCAGACAAATTGAACCTTGGTGCGCTGGGTAATATGGTGCCACAACTGCACATCCACCATATTGCACGCTTCAAAGACGACATTGCTTGGCCCGGCCCAGTATGGGGTAATACAAAAGGCGAACAGCGCAGTGAAGAAGATCAAGCCGCTATCCTGACTCGTATCCAAAACGTTCTGTCACTGAGCTCTATCTTCAAGAAAGCATAATTCGAGTTCATCTCATTGAGCTTTAAAGCAAAACACTTCAGAAAAGACACATAACAAAAAGCCGCTCATCTTAGATAAGCGGCTTTGTCATTTTCTAATCTCGCCTTTTTCAACGAGAGTCTGAAGACCGAACTACATCATCACGTTAAGCGACAAACCATCTTGTTTGCTGATGGTGTAGCGAATACGCGTTGTATGACCATGCTTATTCGTATCGACCAAGCGAGAAACTTTCCCTTTCTTGACCCAAACACTCAGCATCGCATCGACGCCATCTTCACTCATGCCAAACTTTGCAGCGAGCTCTTTACGAGCCGCAACGCCGTGGCTATCAATGTATTGATGAAGTTCAGTTAAAATCATACTACTTGCACCTCTAGTGCTTTCTGCTTACTGCCCACTTTCTTGAAGACGCGATACGTCACCACAAAACCACCAGCAATCGCCACCATCCATACTGCACTTGTCACAGGATGCGCAGCAAAGTTTGCCGCTTGGTAGTAGAAAGTCGCACCAAAGTAACCAAGAGCCATCGTCCAAACCGCGATGAAGCGTGCAAACGTCTGACCAAATTCACGAACATAAGCACCCATCGCGGCCACACAAGGCGTGTAAAGCAGGATAAGAATCAAGTAAGCGAATGCCGCATGACCAGATACAAACTTGTCTTTCAAGTTACCAAAGATAGAGGTATCGACTTCTTGGTCTGCTGCTACAGAATTAGAGTCAGACAAGTCGCCAACTTCAATACCTAATGGATCTGAGTAGCTCAATCCGGCTAGGTTTTCAGGGATCGTCATTACCGCTTCTTGCAGGCTTGCTGCTAAGTCAAACTCAGCTGCTTCTTCATCAGAAGGCGTTGTATATAGGCTATTTAATGTACCAACAACGGCTTCTTTAGCGAAAATACCTGTGATGATACCAACCGTTGCAGGCCAGTTCTCTTCAGTAATACCAATTGGTTGGAATACAGGTGTTACAACTTGAGCTGCTCTAGACAGTACTGAGTTTTCGCTATCTTCGTTACCAAAGCTGCCGTCCATACCTAGAGAGTTTAGGAAGCTAAGAATAGCCACAACCATCACGATTGTTTTACCTGCACCAAGTACGAAACGCTTCAGCTTCTGCCAAGTTTTCAACATTACGTTTTGCACTGTCGGCAATTCGTAATCTGGCATTTCCATCACTAAGCTATCACTGCTACCTGGGTAGATCGTGTTTTTCAGGAACAAACCCGTAAATACAGAAGCAACGATACCCATGATGTACAGAGCGAATACTACGTTTTGTCCTGCACCTGGGAAGAACGCCGCCGCGAACAGTGCGTATACCGGTAAACGAGCACCACATGACATAAACGGCGCCATTGATGCTGCTAGTTTACGTTCGCGCTCTTGGTCAAGAGTACGAGTTGCCATGATTGAAGGCACGTTACAACCAAAGCCCAGTACAAGTGGGACAAATGCTTTACCCGGTAAACCAATCTTCTGCATCACTTTATCAAGTACAAATGCAGCACGAGCCATGTAGCCTGAGCTTTCTAGTACCGCTAAGAATAGGTAAAGCGCTGCGATAACAGGAATAAAGGTCGCAACCGTTTGGATACCGCCGCCAATACCATCAGCAAGTACAGTGACTAACCAAACTGGTAAATGGCCATCTAATAAGTGGTGTCCACCATCAACTAATATTGCTCCAACACCAATATCGAAGAAGTCGATAAACGCACTACCGATATTGATAGAGAACATGAACATTAGGTACATGATAACGAAGAAGAAAGGAATACCGACCCATTTGTTCAAAATGAATTGGTCTGCTTTCTCTGTAAAGTTACGGCTTAGTTTGCCTTCGCTGCGACGAACACGTTTACAAAGGTCATGTAAGAAAGTGTATTTAGCGTCAGCAACAGCAAGGTCAATATCGAAATCGGCACCAAGACGCACGCTATCAATTTGAGTGCGAGTTTGTGGGGCTAAACCATTCAATACCAAGTAATCATTTTCTAAAGCACGAATCGCTAGCGCTCGGTGAGATACGTCAGCATCATCAAATTGTGACTCAACAGAAGGGATAAGAGCTTCTAACGCGGCATCGTAATCAATAGAGATAGGGTCAAGGCTCACACCTTGAACAAGCAGTTTATGCAGACGCTCTTTAAAGCGAACCACTTGACCTTTATCGTTTGCAGACAAGCTTAGAACTGGGCAACCTAGCTCTTTCTCTAGTGCTTTAAGGTTAATCACCTGACGTTCGCGCTTTAATACATCCATTTTGTTCAACACAACGATCATTGGGCGACCCAACTCACGCAGCTGTAATGTCATATATAAGCTTCGTTCTAGACAGTTAGCGTCGACAACATTGATGATCACATCTGCTGGGTGAGTTAAAACAGCGCGAGACGCGATAGACTCATCGATGCTGTTCGCATCATTACCACTGTCTAGTGCGTAGATACCCGGTAAATCCGTTAGTTGAAACTGATCACCAGCGTGCGAGTATAAACCCGTCTTCTTTTCAACAGTGACACCAACCCAGTTACCAACGTGCTGCTTAGCACCAGTCAGTGCGTTGAACAGTGTTGTTTTACCACTATTCGGGTTACCAACGGTAAGAACTTGATAATCCATTTAGATAACCTCGATTTGTTCTGCAATGCTTTCACGAATGGCGATAGAAACACCTCTCACTTCAACTTGAAGCGGATCACCCATAGGTGCACGGCGGATAAGCGTCACCTCGGTTTTTGGCAACATACCCATGACCATAAGTTTCTTCCTTACGTCTGGTGTTAAACCTGTTAGTGCAACAATAGAAGCCGCCTTTCCTTGCTCTAATTGTGAGAGTTTCATAAGTACCCAATTCGTGACTGATAATGAGAAAGATTGTTATTAACGCCATGATACACATACATGCCCACAATTCTATTGTGTGAAATCAATGTTTTCGAAAATACATACTCGTAAGTTTCGTTAAAAACGTTTACGTCAAAAACGTTACTTTCAACAACTAGCGAGAACTACCTCACTAGTACAAACCCTCCCAAACAAAAACAAATCATTAATTATCAATCACTTGAGACAATGTCGGTTTTATCATAGGTATCTGTCGTTAATTTTATAAGTAAAATAAGTAGCTGGACGTATAGTTACTCCATCTAAGAGAAACTACTTCTCTTTAATTTTATTCCAGAGGTGATATGGCTTTGCTATATCACTCCGGCAGCAAGCGAAGGTGTCGTTGGCACCCGTGGTATAGTCCCCCCGGCTATGCCACGATATTTTTTTTCTTCCCTTTGTTTTATCCCAACAACCTTTTTAAACTCCCCATTTATCTCGTATCTCGTATCTCGTATCTCGTATCTCGTATCTCGTATCTCGTATCTC